>JBLING010000005.1:0-29231 GCA_047639155.1 bacterium | reverse complement strand
CGTCACTATGATTTTCGCATTATAGATTTTATCACCTTGTTTTATCCTTATGAAATACACGCCATCATTTAGCGCATCGAGGTTCATTGTATACTGACTTTCATTTTGTTTAAATGCCTGAATTGAGCTTTGTTTCCTCGTTATATCATACAGTCTAATTACGACCGTTGATGGCCCTTTCAAAATATCGATAGAAACATGGTCATTAGCAGGGTTTGGGTATATAATAAACCTTTCTGCGTTGTCCTTCAAATTAGAAATACCAACCGTCCCAACACGAATTGTTTTGGTTATAGTGTCCTAGCATCCAAAATCATTAATGCCAAATAAACTAACTGTATAGGTTCCAATTTGTGTGTATTTGTGTTTAACGACCGTTGACGAGGAAGTGTCGTTTAAGTCCAAATTAAAAACCCACAACTTCCTTCCTCGGCTGGTGGACGTTTGTGTAAAAGTCACCAAGTCGCCAATATTTATGTTTAAATCTGTATTAGTAAAAGACAAAGCTGGTCCGCTTGCTACATTAAGTCTAGACGATGCCTTTGTTATTCCACATCCGTTTTTAGCCTCAATATTTACGGTGAACACGCCAGGTTCGGTATACGTATACATCAGGTGTGGTTACGTTTCCTTCAAATACGGTGCCATCCATCATGTCCGAGGTTGCACTTTTGGCTTCATTCGCAAAGACATCGAAGAAAAATTCTTGATTTACACACTGCGTCAGCGGGTAAAAGTAGTAACTCAAAGATGGGTTGAGGGTATGATCCCAAACATCAAGCGTGAAGTAACTTGTAAGTTTAACACCACATACGTTTTCCGCTGTTGCTTTAATCAGATGTTCTCCTTTGTTGAAAGGTGTATGCACATTTAAGCCTTGCATTAACGACCCCTCTTCGAAAGTAAACATAGGATTAGTGAGTGTAAAACCACCCGCGTTCATCATCAACGCAATGTTATCGCCATCGCATAACGGCGTTTCTTCGCCTTTATAATCTGCTGTTATTGTGAGATAAGACGAAACATCCGTTTCGACGTTAACTGAAGCTTGGGCCTGTTTTGAAAAACCACAGGCATTTGACCGTGTAGCCTTCACAAAATAGTTGTCCGCATTGGTATACATGTGCGTCACTTCTCCGATCGTATCAAAGAATCGTGCTGAGGAGCCGTCTCCAAAATCAATATCTAGTGTGTCTCCCTTATTGAGCCATGGGTGATTAAATTGAACCGTTTCGCCTAAGCAAAATTGGTTTCGGTAAGGATTTATCGAAAAGTTGAACACATCAGTATCTATGCCTACAGTGACTGTTCGACTTACTGTGTCTGGATCGCCACATAAATATTCAAAAATTGCTATAACCTCATAAACCCCGTTTTGTGTGTAATTATGTTCAAGTGAAAAAATTTCACTTAATGTATCAATACTTCCATAATCGTAATTAACCTGTGCGCTAATCGCACCTTGAGCCCCAGGTGACCCACGCAATGACTGACCAACACAGATTTCTTCTGCGTTAAAATACATATTACCTTTTCTCTTTGGGGTTTTAGTAACAGTGACCATTTGTTCAGCTTTGTCTCCACCACATTTGTTATATGACATGCCGTACAAAGTGTAGGTTTCTTCACTTTTGTAAGAATAATCAAACTCATCTACATCTAGCATGGTTGTATTTCCCTCTCCTAAGAACACCCTAAGGCCGTCTGGCACCGAGCTTCCCGGCCATATACTGGTGTTTGGTGTTTCCATAGGGCAAACCCACATTTGGATACGCATTTAAACCGACCTGAGGTTTCCCACCGTCCGCGGTGACTATATCCACTTTTAGACTGTTTTCATCTTCGCCGCAAAATCCTTTTAGGGATAGTTTAATATCATATTGACCGGGTGTTGTATAGGTATGTTTAGGATACCACATATAGGATTTATATCCGTCCCCAAAATCCCATATAATAGAATCAAACCTTGAATATTGCTCCATTGGCTAATGGAAGGCGAACACCTAACCAATAGAATCCGTTATTACTGGATTCACTTAGGCTAAATGATGTGGCTGGTTTTGGTTTGACCCGAATAAATTTTGTTGTTGTGTCCAACTTGAACCCGTTGGTCGCAATAAGCTGGATCAGATACATCACTGGCGTTCTAAAGGCTTTGTTAATGGTCGTATTGGTTGTAGTTTGCCTACACCACCGTGTCCAAAGTTCCAATGGTACAGGTTAGCCCCATTTCCCGTGTAAGTAAAAATTGTTGTTCCATCCGCACAAACTATAATGTCCGATGCTTTGAATTCTGCAGTGACCTGAGCTTGCGATTGACCTGTCCAAATTAGACCAATAAGTGAAAGTAAAATTATCTGTTTTTTTATGTTCTTTTAGTACAAAAATAAGCGAAGAATCATGAATCAACCTGCCTATAATCAGTCAATTTGTGTGATTATGGACAAGTCAAAATAGACATATAATTGGCAACTTATTGGGTTATACCAATGCCATTGGTTTTGGAAAAAAGAAACTATTCTTGTTTATGGATGAGAAGTATTCAGGATTTACATCAATACATTGTTCATCGGCTCAATCGGTGGTGGTAGATCTTTTTCACCCAGCATTTCACGTAAGTCAATTTCAATTGTTCGACAAAGTGCTAACATCGGAATATCATTACTCAACCCCTCAAATGGGTTTTCAGAATAGTCGCCAATCAATTCCATCATTAAAAACACCCAACCCACAATTATCGTAAATGGAATGGACAACCACGCGCCCCAATCACTTAAGTCGTGGAACACCGTCACCAAACCAAATGGTAGAAGAAAAATAAATAAGCCAACAAAAATGAAACTCATACTACCATATTGTCTTGGTAAAGGGAATTTCTTAATACGTTCGGCCATGCCTTGGTGGGTGTAAAAATCATTCAACACCTTTTGTAGCTCCATATGCCTAAAGTCATCGATTAAATGTGCTTCACGCAGTTCTTTGAGTTGTTGGGATTGTGTATCAATAATCTGAGTTGCCGTATTTTGGCTGTTGATAAGTTTTTTGATTTCCTCTTTAGGTAAACAATTTGGCAGCTTGTTTTCTGTAATGCTATCCGCATACAAACCGATACCAAAAGTTTTGAGTCTCGACTCTGTTGTTTTTCGTACCATCCGCCCTTGGTTAATATGTTCCCACTGCGTTGGGATAAGGAGTTGGCTACGCAGAGAGTAAAGCCAACCAATATGACGGTAAATTAATCTTTTATGAATCTCGATTATCTTCTCGTCTCTTTCCGGATCATCTCTAAACTGGTTGGTAACAAAGGCTCTAACATTAGAACCCCACATTCTGCTACTGTTTACAATTGCTCCCCAAATCTTTCTCGCTTCCCAAAGTCTATCATACGAGCTATTGTTTTTAAAACCAACATAAAATGCTACAGCCGTACCCACTAAAGAAACAGGCAACCATGGAACTTTAAACGCGTAGATGTCTTTGCCATGCAGAAATTCTATAAACAAAGGCACTATGGTTGCCCAGATGGTTAACCAAACGATATGTCCCCCAGACCAGCTAAGTATCCCTTTAAGGGTGAAATTTTTTCTTACAAACATTACTTGCCTGTTCCCAAATTATAAATTTCTTGAATGCCGTGAAGCATCTCATCAAAATCTAGCTTAAGGTCTATAAGTTTGCCTGTTTTTACATCAAAAACCCATCCGTGAACTTCCGGGAAGTTGTTTTGCAAATAGGAGCGTTGAACAACCGCTGTTTTAGTAACATTGACACATTGCTCCTGAACATTTAGTTCAACGAGTCTATTATAGCGTTCGTTTTCGTCTTTAATGGCATTTAACTCTTCTTTGTGCAAACGGTATACATCTCTGATATTCCGTAACCAAGGGTTAAGTATTCCCAGATCCTGGGGTTGCATTGCCGCCTTAACTCCACCGCAGAAGTAATGACCACATACAACTATATGCTTGACTTTCAAATGTGCCACTGCATATTCTATTACCGTCATTGCACTTAGGTCAGTGTTGCTAATAACGTTGGCAATGTTACGATGCACAAAAACTTCACCTGGCCCTACACCCATTAATTCTTCGGCAGTAACACGACTGTCGCTACATCCTATATATAAAAAGTCAGGATTCTGACCCTCAGAAAGTTTCTGAAAAAAGTCCTTATCCGTTTTTTTGTGTTCCTCGATCCAATTTTTGTTGTTCTCAAATACTTCTTCGTAAGTTGTCATATATATTCAGATTTAATTTTATTCAATAATTACTTTTACTTGTCTCTTTTGATTATCGGTCTTTAATTCCAGCAAATATATTCCTGCAGGAAGCTTACTGTCAATAACACATTGCGTTCCGTTGCAGGTTTGCCCTTTATAAACCACCCGTCCCAGTTGGTCAAACATTTTCACTTCAGTTTTGCTTTGAACTTTGTCGAAGTCTATAACAAACGACCCGTCATTTGGGTTTGGGTAAACACGCACAATTATTTCGTCAATCTTGGGAACGGAACTAAGCGTGTCTTTTTCTGCTATTACAGTATAGTCTTCTACTTCACCAGCTACAAAACCACATGGGTTTACGTCGTTTGCAGTATAACGGCATACTACACGTAGCCTCAGATCTTTGTCTAAAACGACGTCGCTTGGTACCGTAAAGGTTCCGATACTTGAATGACTCGCGTCGATTGCTCCCATTGTAATGCGCTCATTATCGTCGAATTCAGCATTCAAGTTGTAATCTATCCAAGCGGCAACCTTGTTCAAATCGAAATGAAAATTTAGTGTCAATTCTAAATTATAAGTATGGTTTTGTACCAACCTGGTTACACTATCCGTATAATCTCCGTAATACTCTTGAATTGACGTATTGGAAATTTCTTCTAATCCCACGTGCTTAATCCAATCTGACCCAGTTCCAGCAGCTCCACGACCATCACAATAAACAAATGGTCTCACTACATAATGGAACCGATATGACTCCGTAATTTGGCCTGTAGTGGACACCGCCACAACTTTAAAGTACATGTTGTCGCCTTCTGTCGTTGAAGGAATTCCTGATTCTGACATCCATTGTTGACCTGAGATATTCTCTAGATCGATTTCATTATCCAATTCGATATTGTTTCGAGACCAGTTTACGGTGGCTGACTTGACACCTGATTGAGCTTCAATTTCAACAGTCACTATCTGATCGAAACCTTTGCGGGGATGTAATTCTGTTGGTGTATTTGTTAAAGTAGTTTGTAAAATTCTTGGAAACGTTTGGCGGTTTGTAAGACTGCCTTCCCACAACCCTCTTCCCCATGTAGCGGCACGAAGTGTATTACCACCTTCTTGAATCTCTAAATCTTTCACGGTAACATTTGGAAAGTTCTGGTTATACAAAGTCCACTCCGAAGCGTTCCAGCTTTTGTAATATACCCCAATTTCTCCACCAACGTAAATATAAGAGGAGTCTGAATGATCGATAGTCACGGTTCGAAGCGGCATGTTGCCTAGATTGTATGTAATGTTAGTCCAGGATTGACCCAAGTCCGTAGACATAAATACTTTTTGGTTGTCGACTTGATATCGATTATATGTTACAACAAGTGTACTGTCGTTGTTTGGGTCGAACGCAATATCTGTAACGCTATAGTTAGGTAAATTTGACCGAATATCTGACCACGACTTACCTCCATCTTTGGTCAACCTAAAGGTTGCGTTTCTTGAAATTGCAATTATGTCGGAATTATGCGGCGCGATGGCTGCGTCTTTAATCAAACCAATTCCAGGAGCACTATACATTGTCCATGTGATACCGAAGTCGTTGCTTTCATATATGGTATCCGCAAAGTGGTACAATTTGAAATGATTCAAGGGGTCTAACAACAAAGGCGCTTCCCAATCTGCTTTTCCTGAACCACGACGCGGGTTTTCCGCTGCCGTTCTAGTCTGACCAGCATCTCTGGTATAGTTTCTGGAACCATATTGCCAGCTACCAATCATCCAATCGCTATTTAATGGTTGCACAATGCCTTCCATTCCATCACCACCGTTCCACTCTATCCAGCCTGTGGCATCCAAAATACTTGTACCATTGTCTTGAGAGCCCGCGATGTTAACATCAATACTCGATTGACTTAAGCCGACAGCATAGAACTCACGAATAGCGGTTCCGTCATTTAACCGAGTCCAGGTTTTCCCGTTGTCTGAGCTTTTGGCGAGATAACCATCAGTTCCCAAATAAAACACACCGTTATAACACTCAGCTGTTCGAATGTCCGCATGCACATATGCATTGTTTTGGTTACTCCATTGTGTCACTTGTGTAAAAGTCTGCCCTTCGTTACTACTTGCCTCGGTATCGACATATCCATAAATCATGTTTTTAACATCCAGGTCTGAAACTGCGAAACCTTGGCAGCTTTCGTCCGGATTGGATAGAAATGTAAAAAATGCTCCTTGGTTTTTTGAACGCCAAACCCCGTTTCCAGAGGCTACATAAACGTAGTTGGGTTGGTTTGGGGAAACCGCAATAAACATTTTTGAATTGTTGTTATTTGAAATCAGCGCCGATTTGCTCCAGGTTGCTCCAGTGTCTGTGGAATAGTGGAGGTAATTACGACCCGTTTGGTAATTATCTATCGCATATATTGTATTGGCTTTTGTTGGATGAAATTCAACATCGATTGCATAACCAGTGAAAGCACGAGTCCATGTTTGAACGTTATTTTTTGAGACGTATAATCCATTTGATGTTCCAATGTAAACCATATCTTTACGGGTTGGGTGATATGCCATTTTGTAGATGCGTTGGTTACGACCAAGGCCACCAATCCCGGCATCTTTTGGGTTGAATTTTGTTTCCACCCAAGTCGTTCCGCCGTCTAACGACCTATATATTCCATGTGTATTGGCATTACCCCCTTGCTGAACGCCTATTAAAACTTCTTTAACATCGAATGGGTTTACTATAATTGAAACAACGCCAGAAACAACCAAAGTGTCCGTGGTGTTTTCCCAATTTTTGCCACCATCCGTTGTTCTCCAAAAACCTCCACTCCGCGACCCTAAAAACATGTGGTTTGTATTGCTTGGATTCACCCAAAACGTTTCAACCCTACCTATCCCCGGAGAATAATGTGATGTTACATTGTTGGCGTCCCAAGGCCCGAGTTCTTCCCAGCCATTATCCAGAGCTTTGCCGTGTTGTGTTGCTTCTGATAGCTGCGTTGTGCTCCGTCAAAATATGCATCTAGTCGGTTTCCTGATGGGTAAAACTTACTTTCATTTTCATTCTTCCACCTCTGATATCCTTTCCATCCACTTCCCTTGCCAGTGCCATGTGTTGCAAAATACGCTTCCGAAGAATCTACTACCTCGTAAAAGTTATAGTTGATGTCATCCATCATATACTTATAGCTTTTGTCTTGTGAAAATCCCAATACTGAGATTGAAACAAAAATTATGAATAACACGCCCCTTCGTAATAGTTCTACCATATCCTCAAAAGTAAATTTATCCTAATAATATCCCTTCTTTATATCGCTCCAACGCGCGTAATCTTGCAAATTTATGTTCAATTATAGGTTTTGGGTAATCCTGAGAACCCAGTTCAGATATCCACCGCTTAACATAAACCTCGTTTGGGTCAAATTTTCTTAGCTGCTCTGATGGATTAAAAATTCTAAAATACGGCGCCGCATCACAACCAGTTCCTGCAGACCATTGCCAATTTCCATTGTTTGAAGACAGCTCATAGTCTAGTAGTTTTCTTGCAAAATAAGCCTCACCCCACCGCCAATCGATGAGTAGGTGTTTACATAAAAAACTTGCCGTAACCATACGGACTCGGTTGTGCATATAGCCTGTTTGGTTAAGCTGTCGCATACCAGCATCCACCATTGGATATCCTGTTTCACCGTTGCACCATCGCTCAAAATTGTTCTCATCATTTTCCCATTGAACGCCATCATACTTTCTCCTAAAGTTGTGCGTAACGACGTCTGGAAAATGAAAAAGAATCTGCATAAAGAACTCGCGCCAAATCAACTCAGATAGAAAAACCGGGTGTTGTTTTATTTGATTTATAATGGTTCGTACTCCGACAGTACCAAACCTAAGGTGCGGCCCTAAATCGCTGGTGTTTTCTTGTGACGGTATATCCCTTGATTGTTCGTAGTTGTTTAACGATTTCAGATTAAATGGTCTCACTTCTATTTCCGATCGCTTAAAGCCAATTTCCTCTAGTGATGGTATATATGTTTTAGTTGTAAACCAATTATCGCTGATATTTGTCACTGGAAGAATTGCCGACAAATCGACGCTTTCAAACCATTTATTTTTATACGGTGTGAATACGGTATATGGTTTGCCGTCTGCCTTTACCACATTGTGTTTGTCGTGGATTACACTGTCTTTAAGCGAATGAAATTCCACCTTTTGCTGGTTTAAAAGTGTCCGAATTTCGGCATCTCTTTTGATCCCATATGGCTCGTAATCTTGATTCGTATACACCTGTTTAACCGAGTAATTCGAGAGCGCTTTTTTTAGAACTTCTATTGGTCTACCATGGAAGGTCAATAGGGCCCCTCCTCGTTTCATGAGTTCACTTTTAAGCCTAACAAGCTGGTCATATATGAAACTAACCCGTGCATCAGATTCGTCCAACTCATTTAAGATGTTTGTGTCGAAAATAAAAATAGGTAATACTGGTAGACCTGCATCTAAAGCCGTATTTAAGCCAACATTATCTTCAAGTCGCAGGTCGCGCCGAAACCAAAAAACTGCAATGGGTGCTTGTTCTTCCTGAATGTGCATTTTGTGCATTATTCAAATCACAACAAAATTTGCTCGTTTCCGTTTTAAAAAAATACTAAAGCTGATTGGGAATTTGCTCAGTCGTAAATTCATACAGTTTTTCAGATTCCTCTTCCTTCAGTCGTTTAACCAATTCCAGCGCATCTGGTACAACATCGCTACACAGTACAATTAAGGCTCCCTTTTCAGCATTGTTAACTGCGAATTGGATTGCTTCACTCTCAGATGGTATAATGGTTGTCTTTTTATTTGGGTCAAACATTTTAATGCCATCGTTTAGCATTGTAATTAATTCCTCTTCCGTTTTACCACGTAACCGCTTGTCTTGTCGAATAATAATTTCGTCAAACATTTCTGCTGCGATACTTCCCATTTCGTTATTATCCTCAACACGTCGATCACCGATACCCGCTATAATACCAACCTTAACAGTCGCGTCGATGTTCTCTATGAATTGTTGTAAAGCGCGCATACCCGACGGGTTGTGGGCATAATCCAACAATATTTTAAAGTCTTTAAAGTTGAATAAGTTAAGTCGACCAGGCGTTTGTGTAGGAGACGGAATAAATGTCTCTAACGCAACCTTTATATCTTCATTGTTAAACCCTTGAACGTGCGCCGCCAGAACAGCCGGTAAAACATTTTGAATCATAAATTTGGCCTTCCCACCATAGGTTAAAGGCACATTTACCGCTTTGATTATCCTCATTTTCCATTGTCCCTTGCAGATTGTGATAAAACCATTTTCATAAATGGCACACAACCCATCTCGTTTCTGCATGGCTTTTATGTGAATATTGTCTTCGTCCATTGAGAACAAAGCAACTTTGGATTCAACATTCTTGCGCATTTTATATACAAGCTCATCATCAGCGTTAAGAATCGCGTACCCATTCGGGAGTACTGTTTCTGGTACCACGCCTTTAACTTTGGCAAGTTGCTCAATGGTATTAATTCCCTTTAACCCCAAATGATCTGCCGCTACGTTTGTCACAATCCCAACGTCACAATTTTTGAACCCCAAACCTGCCCGTAATAATCCACCACGTGCTGATTCTAAAATCGCGAAATTTACCGTAGGGTCTTTCAATACAAATTCAGCGCTTGAGGGGCCAGTGCAGTCACCTTTCATAAGCAGTCTGTTTTGAATATATACGCCGTCACTTGTGGTATAACCAACTTTATAGCCTTTCATCTTTGCCATATGTGCAATGAGTCGGGTTGTTGTTGTTTTTCCATTCGTTCCAGAAACCGCTATTATTGGAATTCTTGCACTTGCACCAGGGGGAAATAATTTATCAATAACAGGTGCCGCGACATTTCTAGGTAAACCACTTGTTGGGGCTAAGTGCATTCTAAAACCAGGACCAGCATTGACTTCTAGTACCGCACCACCAGTTTCAGACAATGGTATGCTAATGTCAGTTGTCATAACATCTATTCCACAAATATCCAACCCAATTATTTTCGAAATACGTTCAGCCATGAACACATTTGCTGGGTGAACAATGTCCGTTACGTCTTCTGCTGTTCCTCCTGTACTGAGATTGGCAGTATCCTTTAACATGAGTTGTTCGCCATCGGTAATTACAGTATTCAAGTCGTATCCTTTAGACTTTATCAGTGTTATGGTTAATTCATTTGCTTTTATGGATGTTAAGACTTTTTCGTGTCCGTATCCTCTTCGAGAATCCTTATTAACTTCATCGATTAACTCTTGAATGGTTGACTTTCCATTTCCAATCACGTGTGCTGGTGTTCTTTTTGCGGCTGCTACCAAAACGTGATTGATCACAAGTAAACGGTAATCTTCTCCAACAACATATTTTTCAACGATAACTGCTTTAGAGACCTTTTGTGCTTCACCGAAAGCCACAAGTGCATCTTCGTAGTTATTGATGTTTACAGTTATCCCTCGACCGTGATTTCCATCTATTGGTTTCACGACAAGGGGAAATCCAACATACCTACAGGTTTCCTTAAGGCTGCTTTCTCTTCGAATTATCTCACCTCTCGGTACTTCTACTTCTGCTTGTTCTAATAAAAATTTTGTATCCTCCTTATCGCATGCTAATTCAACTGCGATATTGCTTGTTTCACTTGTTACTGTGGCTTGAATACGTTTTTGGTTCGCACCATAGCCCAACTGACAAAGTGAATATTTGTTTAGGCGAATCCAGGGAATACCTCGTTTTTCTGCTTCTTCAACAATAGACCCTGTGCTTGGTCCAAGGCGATCACTTTCTCGAAGAACGCGCATTTCTTGAATGTCTTCAGTTAAATCATGCGTCTCTCCTTTTATAAGAGATTCGCAAATTCGAACAGAAGCTTTTGCCGCATAACGACCAACACTTTCCTCCATATAGGCAAACACAACATTGTATACGCCATCTTCACCATACCCACGTGTCCTTCCAAAACCAACATCCATGCCTGCCATGGTTTGAATTTCCAAAGCTATGTGTTCTATAATGTGCCCCATCCATGTGCCTTCTTCAACGCGTTGGAAAAAACCTCCTGGCGTGCCAACAGAACATCTGTGCTCAAACATGGTAGGAAACATAGCTTTCAGCCTATCTGTAAACCCATTAATTTTATTTGATGGCAATTCTTCCATTTCTTGTAAATCCAAGACCATTACGATGAGTTTGTGTCTTCGGACGGACCAGTAATTTGGGCCACGCATGGCATTTATTTCTCGTATCTCCATTTTGTTTTGTTCTGCGTAAAGTTAAGCGTGTCTGTGAAACATTAAGATCTGACTGAGGACTCAAGGTACAATCGTCTCGTACAATAATAACTTTTTTAACAATTAATGAAATTATACTTTCATTTATTTACACATTTGCCAGATGGTTAAAGGAACTTTAATACCAATAGGGGGGAATGAAGACAAAGGTGATGGCCTTACTGATGAGTATTCATTGGATTTTGTAGAACAAGGGATTTTATCTCATGTTGTGCGTGAAAGTGGTGGTTCTGATGCTTTTATCATAGTAATTCCTACGGCTTCTCGTATTCCGAAAGAGGTTGGAGCAAACTATTTAGACGCTTTTGGTAAGTTAGGCTGCAATAACGTTCAGGTTCTGGACATTCGATCTAAATCTGAAAGTGAAAAACCAGAATTCATTGAAGCCTTGAAAAAGGCAAATTGCGTCATGTTTTCTGGAGGCGATCAATCTAAGATTGCTAAAAAAATTGGGGGTACAACCTTTCACAAAATTCTCGCTGAGCGATATGCCAATGATGCTGGTTTTGTTATTGCTGGAACTAGTGCTGGTGCGATGGCAATGTCTTCAGAAATGATTGCTGGTGGCAGCAGTACAGAAGCTTTTTTTAAAGACTCTGTAAGTATGTATCATGGATTAGGCTTGGCTCCTGATATCATTTTTGATACGCACTTCATTATGCGTGGACGATTTGGAAGAATCTGTGAAGCCGTTGCAAAACACCCAAATCTTATTGGTGTTGGTTTGGCCGAAGATACCGGGTTGGTTATTAAAAATGGCGACGACATGAAGGTCATTGGATCTGGTATGGTTATCATTTTTGATGGCAGAAGTTTGGTTCACAACAACGAAGAAATTCTGGAACCAGGTACACCAATGACATTAACAGACCTTAGGGTACATATCTTATCAAACTCCGACAGGTATTCGCTTTCTAACAAAGGGGTAACGGTGTTGCCGATTGACGCCCCTTTTGAATACGACTAAGTCTAGTCCTTGTAAATATCTATTTTAATTTTACCTTTTGCTGACCGCATTGCTCGGTACATCCCTTCCGTATTAAAAGGCATTGCAATATTCCCCTGGTTGTCGATCGCGATTAATCCCCCATCACCACCAATTTCAAGGATTCGTCGTAGTATTACCTCTTCAGCAGCTTGCTGAATCGTATAGTTTTTAAACTCCATTAATGCACTGACTTCGTAAGCAACTACTCCTCTAATGAAATACTCGCCGCTTCCTGTGCATGACACAGCACATGTTTTGTTATTTGCATAGTTGCCAGAGCCAATCATCGGACTGTCGCCAACCCTTCCAAATCGTTTGTTCGTCATGCCGCCCGTAGACGTCGCCGCCGCTATGTTACCTTTTGTATCACAGGCTACTGCCCCAACCGTACCAAATTTATGGTCATTTGATTTCGAATGATCCAATTGAAAAGCATCGGTATCTTTAATCTCTTGCCATTGCTTGAACCTTAACGCATCATAAAAGTATTCGGGGTCGTATGTTTTGAAATTCAACGACTTAGCAAAATTCATCGCACCTTCTCCTGCTAAAAAAACGTGTTCCGATTTATCCATAACCTCTCGGGCCAATTGAACTGGGTTTTTTATGCCAGAAACCAATGACACTGCTCCCGCATTTTTATTGTAGCCGTCCATTATAGAGGCGTCCATTTCGTGTGTTCCAGTTGCCGTAAACACGCTTCCCTTTCCCGCATTAAATAAGTGTGAATCTTCCAAATGCATAACTGCCGTTTCAACCGCATCTACAGACGTTCCGCCGCTTTCTAAAACTTTGTAACCAGCATTTAGACTTGCCTCTAACGCCCTTTTATATTCTTTTTCCAATGCATCCGTCATCATACCACGAACCAAAGTTCCGGCCCCACCATGAATGGCTATTGCAAAATTGTTTTCTCCTTTACTCATGCTTTATACCATTTCTTTTTAAGCCAAAACGAAAGACGTACCAAAAGTATTAATGCAGGCACTTCAACCAAAGGACCTATTACCCCTGCGAATGCTTGTTTCCCATGTAAACCAAATACTGCAATCGCAACCGCGATTGCCAATTCAAAGTTGTTTCCTGCTGCTGTAAATGAAACCGACGCGTTTTGTGAATAGCTAGCACCGAAAAATTTGCTAAATGCAAAACTGATAATAAACATTATTATAAAATACAGAAGCAGTGGAATCGAAATGCGCAAAACATCCATCGGTAGTTCAACAATAAATTCCCCTTTCAATGAAAACATTACCAATATCGTAAACAGTAAAGCCAACAAAGTGAGTGGAGAGATCATGGGCAAAAACGTATTGGTATACCAATCAATCCCTTTCTTTTTTACAAGAATAATTCTTGACAAAAATCCAGCTATAAAAGGTATGCCCAAATATATTGCAACACTTTCAGCGATGGTTGCAATTGACACGTCAACGATAGCTCCCTCAAATCCAAAAAGTGGTGGCAATTTTGTTATAAACAACCATGCATAAAAGCTATATCCAAATACTTGAAATATGCTATTTAGTGCAACCAATCCTGCCCCGTACTCGCTACTCCCTTCAGCTAAGTCGTTCCATACAAGTACCATGGCGATACATCGAGCCAATCCGATTAAAATAACGCCAACCATATACTCAGGGTAATCGTGTAAAAAAATTAGGGCTAGGGCAAACATTAAAATGGGTCCAACAACCCAATTCAACACTAGCGACAACGTAAGTACTTTTACATTTTTAAAGACCGCCGGTAATAAGCTGTAATTTACTTTCGCCAATGGTGGGTACATCATCAAAATAAGTCCGATTGCAATCGGAATATTGGTTGTGCCCACGCTAAACGAATCCACTATTTGGGCTGTTTGGGGTACAAAATATCCAATAGCGACGCCAATCGCCATGGCCAGAAATATCCAAAAAGTCAGGTACTGATTTAAAAAACTAAGTTTCTTGATAGAGGATGTCATAAATTACTTTAATTGAGTAAAAAGGAATTTCATTTCGGTGGCTATTTGTCTACCGGTTTTAAGATATTCCATGGACTCGTTTATTGAATCGTCAAAGTGTTTGGGGTCGGTATATGTTAGTGAGAACCGTTCTGTTGCTTCTGGTATAATTGGGCAACTCTGATCTGCATGGTCGCACGTCATAATAGCAATATAATAGTGTGGGTTCACTTTATCTAAATACAATTTAGAAAAAAGGATTACACCCGGATGATCTGCTGAAAACTTTACGTTATATACTGGGTTGTTGTTACCCTGAACCTCTACATTAAACCCGATCGACTTTAGGGCTTCTATTGTTCTGTAATTACACTCCGTTACCTCAATTCCGCCTGAGTAAGACGCTATGTCTTTGTTTGAGTAGTTGGCCATAGTTTGCCCCCATATCTGAGCAAATTGACTACGTCTAGAGTTGTGTGTACATATGAAGTTGAGTTGTTTAACCTCCGCGACATTTATCAATTCGGCCAATTGCAATAATTGTTGTTGTCGCAGCACTGGGATTTTACCAGTATCCAAGCCATCTATGTAATGCTGTAAATCGTTTAACATAAAAACCAATTAGCAACAACCGCCGCCTGGAGTGCAACAAGACCCAGATTCTTGTCCAACTGTTGCCAAGTTTCGCTTGATTTTTGTTGATGGAATACCGCAATTGTCTTTTGCCAAACAATCCGTGTGCGTGTTGGTCAAAACAAAGTTTTCCCCGTCAAATGTTAAACCATATTTCCCTATCGTTTCGGATTGATATTCAACCTCAACTTCGGCGTCATGTAGTTTTAAAATATTCTCAGACAATTGAATAATGTCTGTAAATTTTGAAGGAGCGATTCGGTGATCAAAATCGTTTGCTTCCCATAACTGAAAGTTAACGACGTCATCCTTTCGGACCTTTCCTCCACAATCTATAAAGTTTTTGGAAATCGCACCGATTTCGGTAACATGAAAGTGCTGTGGTACAAAAGAACCGTCAGGCAACTTAAATCTAACTTCACCAATGTTTTGCAGCGTTGATTTTACTTCTGATAATTTCATGATTTATATTTTTAACAACAATTTTCGTCGTCGCAGGAATATTGGTCAAACAAGTCATTTAACAGGGTTCGAACCTCATTCCAACGAACAGGATTAATACAATAACTGATAGAGGTTCCTTCAATCGACCCTTGAATTATGCCAATGTCTTTTAGCTCACGTAAATGCTGACTAATTGTAGCCTGCGCCAACCCTAATTCTTGGACAAATTCACCGTTTACACATGCATTTGTCCGCAAAAGGTGTTGCATTATGGCAATGCGTGCCGGATGTGCAAACGCCTTAGCTAATACTGCTAGTGTGTTCTGTGACGATGTAAAAAGATCTGATTTTGTAACTCCCATTATTATATTGCAATATTACGATGAAGATATTAATTGCGCAAATAAAGTTTGACTTAACTCAAAGTGATTTTGTTTTGGGTTTCAATTCTCATTCCCGCTCAATAAGGTGTAGCGGCAGCAAATAATACTTGATATTTCTAAATATAATCGGGATAGTCTTCCGGGTTCACCTCATTCATTATACCATAAACGACAGAAAATATATCTTCTGCGTTCGGCTTAGAGAAATAGTCTCCATCCGTACTATACGCTGGTCGATGCGCTCTTGAGGTTATGGTCTTTGGTTGGGCGTCAAGGAATTTATACCCTTGCTGTTTCTCTATCACATGTTGCAACATGTAAGCCGTTGCCCCACCAGGTACATCTTCATCTAAGAACACAATCTTATTGGTTTTTTCTAACGACTTAACGATGTCTCTATTTAAATCAAAAGGCAGTAGTGATTGGACATCAATAAGTTCTACTGAGATCCCATGTTCCTCGAGCTGAACAATTGCATCTTCTGCGATTCTGCAGCAGGAGCCATACGTTACCAGTGTCACATCTGAACCCGACTGCATTACTTCAACCTCTCCTAGTGGCATTGTATAGCTTCCCAAATTGTCTGGTTTTACTTCCTTTAATCGATAGCCATTTAAACACTCAACTACAATTGCGGGCTCATCGGCTTGTAACAATGTGTTGTAAAATCCGGCTGCCTTTACCATGTTTCTTGGAACCAAAACGTGCATGCCTCGAACGGCATTTATAATCATTGACATAGGAGAACCACTGTGCCAAATTCCTTCAAGCCTGTGTCCACGTGTACGTATAATCACCGGGTTCTTTTGGCCACCTTTCGTCCGATACTGCAGTGTTGCAATATCATCGCTCATAATCTGAATCGCGTAAATCAGATAGTCTAAGTATTGGATTTCAGCAATCGGTCGTAATCCTCTTAAAGATGCACCAACGGCCTGACCAATAATTGTATTTTCTCGAATACCGGTATCCATTACGCGGTTAATTCCATGTTTTTCTTGTAAGCCGGCAAACCCCTGGTTTACATCACCAATGCGCCCCAAATCTTCGCCAAAGGCTACAACACGTTTATCCCGCGTTAATGCTTCATCAAAACAGTGTTGAAGAATCTCAAACCCGTTAAGCGTTACGCTATCGTCGCTGTAGGCAGCTGGTATTTCACTAACATTTAGCGCATTCCATTCAGATTCGCTATATAGATGGCTGCTGTAACGTTCAAAATTTGCTTTTTTATAATCCGCATACCAATCTATAACAGCGGAACGGCCATCGCTGGTTTGACCTATAGTTATTCTTAACGCTTTTGTCACTGCAACACCCATATCCTTGCGAATGGCGTTTCTGTCTGACTTAAGGGCAAGTGCCAAATTGGCTATTTCTGCTTGATTCGGTGAATCCTCACTTAGGCCATTTAGAACCTCAACACAAACTTCTTTCTCCTGTTGTACAGGTTGCGTATAGGCCTTCCATGCTTCGTCTTTGGCCGCTTTAACAAAATCAACTGCCTCTTTTTCAACGACATCCAATTCCGCGTTAGTTGCAACCTTAGTTTTTATCATCCATGACCGCATCTGCGTTATACAATCATATTCCGTTTCCCACTCCAAACGTTGTTTTGACTTATATCGTTCGTGTGAGCCAGAAGTCGAATGACCTTGAGGTTGTGTAACTTCAGTAACGTGGATAATTGCTGGTATGTGCGTTTTCCGGCACTTTGCAGCAGCTTTCGCATACGTCTTGACCAGTTCTGGATAATCCCACCCCTTAACCGAGTAAAGATCATACCCTATCCCGTCTTTATCCGTTTTAAACCCTTTTAAGATTGAGCTTAAGTTTTCTTTTGTTGTTTGATATTTTGCTGGAACAGAAATACCATAATCATCATCCCAAATGGAAACCAACATTGGAATTTGAAGCACACCTGCAGCATTAATAGCTTCCCAGAATGGCCCTTCACTAGTGCTGGCATTTCCAATGGTTCCAAAACCTATTTCGTTTCCATTATTTGAAAAGTCTGTAAGATCGGATAATGCTTCGTTTTCACGATACAGTTTAGACGCCCAAGCCAAGCCAACTAGGCGGCTCATTTGTCCGGCAGTCGGACTGATATCTGACGATGAGTTGTAACTATCCGTTTGACATTTCCAACTTCCATCTTCATTAAGCAAACGTGTTCCAAAGTGCCCATTCATACTTCTACCGGCACTTGCTGGATCTTCGTTGACATCAGTTATAGCGTATAATTGAGCGAAAAATGCGCGCTCATTGCTTATGCCTTTGGCAAACATAAATGTCTGATCTCGATAGTAACCTGATCTGAAATCACCTTTTTCAAAAGCCTTGGCCATGCCCATTTGGGCAACCTCTTTTCCGTCTCCAAATATGCCAAACTTTGCCTTCCCAGTAAGCACCTCTTTCCTCCCAAGTAAACTTGCCTGACGGCTTCTATAAGCAACTTTATAATCGTTGATGATTTCTTCTAGAAACTCCTCTTTACTCATATTTGCTTTTTCCGCCACTTGACTCATCTTAACCTCGAATTGATACTTTTGAAAAAACTTCTGATTTGTAGTGGGTCTTATACCCAAACTTGGTGCAAAAGTACCAATTTTGTAACATTTAGTTCAACTATCTCAGGAGTGCGTTGTTGTAACCAAAGGAATATATTTTTAGGTGAATTTAAAAGACTCAAATAGCGACCCGATAATCTTTTTTGATGGTATTTGCAATCTGTGTAATGCCTCGGTTGACTTTGTTATGCGACACGA
Organism: bacterium; assembly: GCA_047639155.1. Lineage (GTDB taxonomy): Bacteria > Bacteroidota > Bacteroidia > NS11-12g > UBA9320 > UBA987. Next base: position 10,518 of record JBLING010000005.1, on the reverse strand, counting down.
CAAACAATATAGATTTAAATTTGCTTCGTTACAATCTAAAATTGCAAAAGATATGCTATTGGAAAAGGGGATAAATCTTGATGATTTAGAGAGTATTATCCTCTACAAAAAAGGTCAAATAAAACAAAAATCCAACGCAGTTTTATCAATTGCGTGGACGTTGGGATTTCCATTCTCTCTAGGTTATGTATTTAAACTTATTCCCCGTTTTCTCCGAAATTATGTATACGATGTAATTGCAAGAAATAGATATAAATGGTTTGGGAAAAAGAGTATTTGTCGACTACCAACGCCTGAAGAACAGAAAAGCTTTCTTAGTTAATCGGTTTCAAACTTGCGCCCGCCGATCTATCAACTTTTACGGTTGGATCGCCGCCATATCTAAATTTCGCCGCTCCACCTAAGTCTCCCGACAACTCACTTGTAATTACCATTGTTGCGTGAGATGCGCCACCCATGTCAATGTTCGCGTTTTCTGCAGTCAAGGCTGAACCATCCAAACTTCCAGCACCGCTAATATCCAGTAAAACCAAGTCTGCAGTGCCTGAAACAATTGCCTTAGAAGCCCCATCCAGCTCCATCGCTAATTTGTTACTTAACAAACCAAAAATGCTTGCTGAAGAAGCCCCATTCAGTTGCAAATCGAAATAATCTTTCTTTGTTGAATTTGACTCCATCACCAATTCACATGAGCCACCTAGCTCAATTTCTTTTATTTGAGGAACCCAAACTGTGATCTCACGATCATCAATAGAAATGCCCCTTTTTTGTTTCAATCTTAAGGTATTGTCCGTGATGGAGAACTCTACCCATTTCTTATCATCCTTGCGCTGTGGTATATCAATTTTCTGGTCTGAACCCTCTATGATTTTCACCTTTAATGCGCCTTCGATTTCCATTTTGTTGAATCCGGCGTCCAGGTTTTCAGTATTTGAATTTGACTTATAAACCTTGCAATCCTCACATCTAAAGCCAGCCTCCGACATATAAAAAACATGACCAGCCATTTCGGGGTCAAATACATTTTGTAGGTTTTTAATATCGTGAATTACCCTTTTGGTGGATTCATGAAATATTACTGTTTGCCCAATCGGTACCCTTACTGTAAGTGTTAAATCTGGGGACACCACACGCCCATCATTTGTCAATAATACCTTTTCACTCAGTAATAAGGTGTTTTTAGACAATCGGAAAGCGTTTGCAATGTTTTCCGTTGACTCTTTTGCTGCGTCTTCGTTTCGAGCACGAGCAGATTTTTGAATTTTGATTTCCACTTTGCCATCAGACTGAATAACGTCTAATTTTAGGTTTCTTTTGGTTTTAGTAAAGTCTTCCGCGAGCATATCGTCAACACGTATTATCAACGTATCGCTTCCAACGTCCAGTTGTTCTATCGAGGTTGCGATGCCTTCAGATTGATATTGGCGCGCACTGTAAAAGAATCCAACCACCGCCAGTATAATAGCTATAAACCATCCAGAAATCATACTCTGCTTAACTGGTTTTGTCGGTTTAGGAACAGACAGAACTTCTGGAAGAATGTGACTGGCGATATAGACCAATGGAATGGCGAATATCAAATAGAACGCAATCTTGAAAAACCAAGAGCCTGCACCCACAACCATCAAATTAAGCACCTGGCCATCGATTCGAATATTAGAATCTAGGTTGAAAAAATGGCCATTGAACATAATTCCCATTAGTGATGAGATGAGCAATATGATGATGCCAACAAATGCGATGATTGCAAAAATTTTAAAGAACACACCAAAGACCCGCTTCAGAAACTGTATAACGCTATCGAAAAAATGTGAAACCGTTCTGCGGTTTTCTGGTGTCGTAATTCGTTCATAAGCAGATTTCGCTTCGTTGTGAATTGTATTCTTTATGTTTTCGATGTTGGGAGATTCACCCATCATTTCCAATTTGTCAGCTGTTGTTTTGGCAGCAGGAAGTATCGCCCACAGGATGATGTAAATCCAAAAACCAAAACCAAATACCAACAAAGAAACAACCCACAAGATGCGCAGCACTGTTGGATCGAGGTTGAAGTATTTTGCAAATCCGGCACATACCCCACCTATTTGTTGATTGTCTACATCACGAAACAATCTCCGCGTTTTTCTAGAGCTCGATTTTTCTTTTGGTTCATTTGCCTGTTTTTCGTCTTTGGCACTAGTTTCAGAGGTTCCATGGTTTACCTCTTCTTCTGCTTCGAAATCCGAAGGATACCCCATTGTTTGGGCAACGTTTTCAACGTCCGACAGATTTACAGACACTTTAGATTCGGTCAGTTTTGACTGTAACATCTCACCAACCCGCAGCTCAATGTCCGCAATAATCTCATCCCCATTTTCAGTATTTTTGAAATGGTTTCCGATGTTTTTCAAATAATCACGAAGGGCGTCAAACGCATCTTCTTCAATTGAAATGGCGATTCCGCCAATGTTAATGGTAACTATCTTATTCATTGTATAATTATATGCTTGTTAATTTTTTTACGGAATAGCTTAAGACTTTCCATGTTTTATCTAACTCGGACAAAAACTTTTTGCCTTCTTCTGTGATAGAATAATATTTACGTGGTGGCCCTTGGTCAGACTCTTTCCAATTGTATGTTAAAAACCCCGCGTTTTTGAGTCGTGTTAATAAAGGATATAGTGTCCCTTCAACAATAAGAAGCTTCGCTTCTTTGAGTTTCTCGATAATATCAGACGCGTATATTTCCTCTCCACTGATTATTGCCAATATGCAATACTCCAGTATTCCCTTTCGCATTTGTGCTTGTATGTTTTCTAACTTCATGTAGACGTAACTCTTATTTGGTAATGCAAATATATATGTTTAGAATGGTACTATGCATAACAAAGTACTATAAAAGTTTTGTTTTACTCGACGAACGTCGGTAGACTAATCAAAACATTCCATCAAAAACAGGATGCCGTCTTGAAACGCAATATCAATGATACCATCTCTTACAGCTTCATTGCTACTTCCTGTTTTAAAGGGTAAAATAAAATCCTCGTTGCTTAAATTATATTTTAGACCTTGGGTCTCAATACCATAAACATTGGTCATTGGTAGTAGTGAAATTATAGATGCTTCACTGTAATACTTACTAAATTTAGCTGGTTTTGGGTGCAAACAATATGCTTTTGAATAATCATCTATCACACACAAAGCCATTTCCTTATGGTACTTGGCAACGGTTATTAAATTGTTGAAGGCGTGGTCTAAGCGCTTGCCTGTACACCAAACAATATTTGCTGCTTTATGCCCTTGGTCGATTAGATACTTAATTCCTTTTTCTAAATCGGTAGAATCTTGCTCTTCAAACACCAACCAATCAATATTTTGCTCATCCTCTACGCTCAGCCTGTTCACATTGATGCTATCAAAATCGCCAATAACTGCATCTACCTTAATACCTTTCATCAACACCCGGTCCAATGCGCCATCTAAAACCAACACAAAAGGATTCCATTCCAACAATTGGTTCAATACATCATTTGAGCATTCTTCACCATTTGCGATGATGAGTGCTGGTTCTTGTTTATCTCTTACGAAGTGGTGTGATGACATTCTTGACTATGCAATTACAACTATCTGTACTTAATATGCGTACTTTGTTATGAATAAGGTGTCGTACAAAATTCCTTTAATCATCAAATGCGTACAAAAATCATTCTGGGCTTGGCCACAATACTCTTGTTTGCATCCTGCAAACGAGACAAAAAAAGTTGGGATACCAACATCAAAACTCCATTGTTTAAAGCCGAATTGGGTTTTAATAATTTAATTGACGACAGTTTACTTGTTGTACAATCTGATAATAGTTACAGTTTGAGTTATAATTACGAATATGCCATTGACAGTGTTGGAAGTTATCTTGATGTACCTGATACTTTAGATAAGGTTAAGATCACCTTGGACAAGTTAATCCTGGCCGACCGTACCTATGTCGATACTTTTACACTACGTGAAATGGATCCACAGACTGGATTATTCGATGGTTTAACGTTGCCTTTCGATGCGCAAAAAATTGAAAATCCGCAAGGTGAGCAAGTCATCGACGTAAGTGAAGAGTTCTTTCAAACGGCTAAGTTTAATAAAGGGTTTTTAGACATTACCATTCACAATGACCTTCCTGTTTATGTCGACAAAATAATTTTCAAGTTGGTTAATAAAGATGGGGGACAAATTGTAGCGCAAGACACATTCACTGATATAGCACCAAACGATTCTGCTAAGAAATCGATAGATCTCGCTGGCAAAGTAGTTGACGGTGTAATGATTGGAAGCATAGTAACAGTAGAAACACGCGCAAGTAACGGCCCTGTGTTAATTGACGCTGATAAAGGGGTTCGGTTGGCTTTGGCGGTTCACTCGTTGGAGCCAGAATACGCAACTGCTATTTTTCCTGAGCAAACGTTAGTTGAAGAAAAGCAGGAGGTGGTTTATAAGTTTGGTGGGCCACTCATTACTGAAATTAAAGCAAGAACAGGATGGGTTAAAATGCGTATCTCAAGTACCATTGAAGAAGAAATAATAATTGATTACTCATTCCCCAATAGCGGCGAAAATGGGGATTTTAACAAGCCATTTAAAAAACAATATCGCGTACCTGCTGCAAAACCAGGAACCATCCAGGTTATCGAAGGAGAGTTCCCTCTGGATGGATATGTGATGCAATACAAGGGTAAAGACCCAACACAAGCTCCATTTTTTAATACGGTATATAGTGAGCTTACAGCTAAAACCGTCTATTCGGGTGAGGTTCGAGATTTGTCGTTGGATGATTTTGTTGAAATTGAATTTGGCTTGGTTGATATAAAACCAGAATACGCTTTTGGGGATTTTGGGAAAAAGGAATTCGAGGTTAACGAAACTGTAGACATCCCAATTTTTAAGAACGTTTCGGGTAATCTTAATTTGGAAGCCGTTAAAATGAATTTGTTCTTAGACAATGCTTTCGGGATTCAAGCACTAACTACCGTTAATTCCATAGTGGCCTCAAATTCGAACAACAATACATCTGTATCGCTGACCCACCCTCAAGCAATTGGGCGAGATATTTTATTGACCCGCGCAACAAATCCACCATTACTGGCACATACACAGTTTTATGAATTTAATCAAACCACATCCAACATCAAAAGCTTTGTTGAAGTGCTACCAAATCAAATAACAACCAATATTAAAATCATTAGTCGGCCGAATGGCAGCAATGATTATACGGATTTTGTTAAGGATGAAAGTTATTTAAGGGCGCGGCTTTCTGTCGTCCTGCCGGTTCAATTCTCTACAAATAACCTAACACTTGTAGAAAAACAGCCTTTCAATTTTAGTGCTTTAAAAAACTCCGAAAAAATTAAAAGTGGGCGGTTTAAACTAAAGGTATTGAACGATTTTCCTCTTGATGCTCAAATCCGCGTTGAGTTCTTATCGGAAGCCGACGACGTTCTTGCTGTACTGTTTGACATTGGTGACAAAATTGATGCCGCCGATGTGAACAGCTTAACTGGCAAATCTGACGAAGCAGCACTCGGTTATTTGGAAGCATCTATTTCTGAACAACAAGTGGATTTAATTAGAGAATCTACCAAGGTGCGCATAACCAGCATTTTTGATACTCCAAACGGTACCCCGAATAAAATATTTAGTGATTATTTACTTAAAACTCAACTGTCTGCCGACTTTGTATATGAACAGACTCTTTAATCTAGGCGTTTGTCTTCTCGTATTCTATAACAGCGTTGCCCAAAACACCGATTCGTCAGACGTATCTGTAGGTCAACTTTTGGCCCTTCGACCAACTGAAAAACTTAAAATTGATGGAGACATCGGTCTAATTACTACGTTTCTAAATAATTCTCTCATTTCCAATAATTATTGGACCGATGACCTGATTTTAAACCAGGTGAATAACCTGAACGATGTGAATAGGTTTGGTGCGTTTGGTGGCCTATCCACGATTTATTATTCCGGTAAACCGTCAGGTTTGTTTTATGGCCTGGGTTATAAAAACCTAAATGGAGGTACAAGTCAAAAATCAATTTTAGAGGCCATATTGAAAGGCAACCAGAATCAGCCATCCATTGTATTAGATAGAAGGAATGGGTTCGAGCAAATTGGGTACGGTTATGTTTCTTTAGGTCGCGAAGTCTTTGACACTATAAAGAATCGACGCATTGCGGTTGCTTTAAATCTGTACGCCAGACAACAGTACACCAAATTTCTTGGAACCTCTGGTAGTTTTGAGGTTGATAGCTCAGGAGAGTTTTTAGATGTTCGTGATGCCGATGTTCTGGTGCTTCAGGATTTGTCTAATCCTTTCGAATCATTTGGCATAGGAATAACAATGAGCTACACACAAAGCGTAAATGACGATCTTTGGTCATTTAAGGTCGAAGATTTCGGCGTAATACGGTCATCTAATATGCGCACAGCTATGCTGAACTCCTCATTCACGTTTGATGGTTTTGACGTTTCTTCGCAAATTGATAATGCAGGAAGTCTTCAGCTACAAGACTCTTTAAACCAAAACTTCTTTGAAACGGATACCAGTAGTGATTTACGACTTATGCCATTTGAAACCAGTGTACAATTATTAAAATCACTTGGGAACAACAACATTTTAGATGCTTCACTAAGCTATGTCAACCTCGTTGGGTTTTATCCCCTTCTCGAAGCAGTTTACCAGCAGCCCTTTAAGGGTTCGAAAGCCAATTGGCGTGTTGGCGCGCAAGTTGGTGGATTCGGAAATTGCGGTGTCAATCTTGGCGGCGAATTTCCTTTTGGTCTTGGACACATTTTCACACTTAATGTTGCCGGTTTAGAATCCCTTTCTTCAGACAATCTTCCAGTTTATATGTATGGCAAAATGGGCCTTAAGATTCAGCTTTAAAATCGGGTTCTTTAGTAATAAGACCGACCAATCCTTTTGTAAAATCTAGCAACTCTTCCACTTCAGTCGAACTTGCAAATCGGAAGTTTTGGAACACGAGTAAGCCATTCTGATTCCCTTCGATGTGATATCTGTTATTGGCAGTTAAATAATGAATTATTTCTTCAGTGAAGAAGGCCTTAACCTTTTCTGGATTTTTACCCTTAACTGCAAAGTCGTCCGTGAATTGTTCGTCATCAAACGATATTTCTTCACGTTTGGCAAAATCTAGAATTCGTTTCAACCATCCCTCTTTTTCAATTTCGAATCTGGGTAGGTTATAGTTTTCCATGAAAACCAAAACGACGGTTGAGTGGTGTACCTCGGTTGCCAAAAATGCACCTTCATCAAAAGTGATGTCGCAAATTTCCCACTTAATGTCCAAATCATTAATTGACCCCTTTATGCGGTTTTTAGAAAACTCAATAGGCCGCGACTCAAACATCATAAACTTTCGGAATCTTGATTTACTCCAAACGACGCTCGGGTCAAAAGTCCATTTATTTTTGGCAGATAACTCTTTTAATTTTTGTTGTCGCTTGCTTAAAAACAAACTCGTTTTGGGCGGCAATACGTGAAGACTTAGTGGATGACGTGATGTTGTTACATGCATGTCTAAACCTATGATGTCAAAACTTCCGCCTTTGTTCGCGTTTTTATCATCCCAATCTTTGAGTATCTCTAATACCGAATGATCGACCAATCGCGCCTGAGAAAAATCAATGATTACGTCTTTACCAAACCCTATTTCCTGAAGCTTTTTCGTTAAGTTTAAGACGTTAGAAAAATTTGATATTCCCTTTACTTTCAGGATGACTTTGTTTTCATCATCTGTAACCAAATACTGCGGCTTTCTTAAGTATTTAAAGAACAAGTTAATCGGGATGTGCGATTTGACTAAGTGGATTAAAAGTGTGATAAGTATACCAGCAACGAGTCCTGTTTTTAGATTGTATTGTAAAGTAGAAATAATCGTGAACGCAACAATTACAACCTGTTCGTAACCAAGTTTCATTGTATCTCTAAACATTTTGGGAGATGCCAGCTTCACCCCTGTGTAAACTAGGATGGCGGCCAATGCGGCAAGCGGTACCATTTGAATTTCGTCGATTAGGAAAAAGACAAGTGCCAGTAATATTAATCCGTGAAAGAAATTCGACCATTTGGTTCGTGCACCGTGATTGATGTTTAACGAACTTCTAACAATTACCGTAATGACGGGTAATCCCCCTAAGAAGCCGGCTATTATTGTGCTAATTCCGGTACCTATCAAATCCTTATTCAGGTTTGTTGTTCTTTTATACGGGTCGAGTTTGTCAACGGCTTTGGAGCTTGGAATCGTCTCGATTGTACTTACCAAAAACACACTTATTGCCGTAGCCCAAAATGTGCCGGTGCGTATGAGGCTAAAATCTGGCCGGAGATTGAAACTTTCTGTAATATCTGCAACTTGGATTAAGTTTTTTGGTCCCACCATATATTCGTTACCAAACATTATTACGACGTGATCCTGTGTTAAACCAAGAATGAAAACAAACGGTATTGATGCCAGTAATACCAACATAGGGGCCGGTATGTAATGCAGTACCCGTAGCTTGTTTATAAACATTGGGTGGGTAATCAAAATGATCAAACTTATGATGGCTATTAGCGCAATGGGCCAATTGATGTTGTGGAGATTACTTGGAAGTGCCGCAATACTGTCGATTGCCGCAGCTTTTCCAAACCCGGTGTCTAAGGCAATATGAATCTGACTGGCGAAAATGATAATCCCAATTGCTGCTAGGACTCCCCTAACAACTGAAGTCGGCAATAACTCACCGTATTTCCCCCATTTAAAAAACCCCATAAGGGCTTGCATCGCGCCTGCAACCGTAATCGCAGCCATATAATGATTGTAGCCGGACCCTCCTCCAACTTTGGCTAATGTTACAACGCCCACCAACGAAACGCCCACAAGACCTGCTCCGGGACCGTTAATCCCGACATTGCTTCCACGAATAAAGGTTGTAAGTAAGCCTCCGATAATGGCTGAAATAACCCCAGCCATGGGTGGTACGGCAGAGCCAGAGGCAATTGATATGCCTAGCCCAAGTGGCAATGCCACTAATGCTACACTAAAGGCCGCAATTAAGTCATGCCTCCAGTTTTGTCTTAATCCAGCAAAGCCGGTTTTGGGTAGGTTTAAGAAATCTGTTACGCTCATCAACTGGGCAAAATATCGAAACCATGTTAGAAGTCAAAATATTATTTCCCTAAACGCGATAATTTAGGCCGTCGCCATGCGCTGACGGTCTGAATACAAAGGGAATTGTTCCATCATTTTATTTACTTCTGATGTTACCTTGCTTAATTCAGATTCGTCTTCGTAGTTGTTCAATGCACGATCAACCAAATCTACGATAGGAGCCATATGTTCTTCTTTTAACCCCCTAGTTGTAATTGCAGGTGTTCCGATACGCATGCCCGACGTTACAAATGGCGATCTTGTTTCTTGAGGAACAGTATTTTTATTGATTGTAATATGGCACCTTACCAAGGTATCTTCAGCCATTCTTCCTGTCAAATCTTCGAATTTTGTGCGCAAATCAATAAGCATTAAATGATTATCGGTTCCGCCAGAAATAACCTTATACCCTCGTTTTTCAAACTGGGCCGCCATTTCTTTGGCATTTAGGATTAGCTGTTTGCAATAGTCCACATACTCCTGTGATTGTGCTTCCTTAAAAGCAACCGCTTTGCCTGCTATCACGTGTTCAAGCGGCCCACCCTGACTACCAGGAAAAACAGCTGAATCAAGTAATGCAGTCATAGACCTAAGGTTACCTTTTCGGTCCTTCACGCCTCTTTTATTTTTAAAATCCTCTCCCACCATAATCATTCCACCTCTAGGGCCTCGTAATGTTTTGTGGGTTGTTGTAGTAAGTATGTGACAATGTTGTACAGGGTTGTTCAGCAATCCTGTTGCAATCAGCCCTGAAGGGTGGGATATATCAGCTAACAACACCGCATTCACTTTATCTGCTATTTCTCGGAATCGAATGTAATCCCAATCTCTTGAATAGCTTGATGCTCCACAGATTATCAATTTTGGCTTTTCACGTAGTGCTATTTCTTCAACACTTTCCATATCCACCAATCCAGAATCTTGATCAATTCCATAATGATAGGCGTCGTACGTTTTTCCAGAAAAGTTTACAGGCGAACCATGTGTTAAATGGCCACCATTAGATAAGTCAAAACCCAATATTTTGTCTCCTGGATCTAAACAAGCTAACATAACCGCTGCGTTGGCTTGAGATCCAGAGTGTGGTTGCACGTTTGCCCAACTAACGCCAAATAGTGCTTTTGCTCGATCGATTGCAATTTGTTCAACTTGGTCAACAACTTCACAACCTCCATAATAACGTTTGCCCGGCAATCCTTCGGCATATTTATTCGTCAACACACTTCCGACAGCTTGTAAAACCCGTTCTGAAACGAAATTTTCACTTGCTATTAGTTCAATTCCTTCTTGTTGTCGGTTTAATTCTTGGTTGATTAAATCAAAAATTTCTTTATCCATTTCCATT
>JBLING010000004.1:0-31112 GCA_047639155.1 bacterium | reverse complement strand
GAAATATGGGTTGGGACTAGCGAAGGACTAGCCGTTTTTTACAATCCAGGTGCATTTTTCGAGAAAGCTGAGTTTAGAGAAGCCAAACGTTTTATCATCGATGATGGGAATGACGTTGGATATTTACTGGGTAGTGAAGTCATAAACGACATTCAAGTGGATGGGGCAAACAGAAAATGGGTTGCCACAACTACCGGCGTGTGGCTGATTGCCGCCGACGGCTCCGAAGTCATTCAACATTTTACGGAACAAAACAGTCCATTATTAAGCAATGTTGTAAACTGTATTGGAATTTTACCAAAAACAGGCGAGGTCTTTTTGGGAACTGCAAGAGGCATTGTTTCTTATAGAGGCGATGCAACTGGAGCATCCGATTTGCACGGCGAAGTAACCATCTTCCCAAACCCGGCTAGACCGGGGTATTCAGGACCAATTACGATTAACGGATTGCCAACTAACGCTACTGTTAAAATTACAGATGTTGCGGGACGTGTTGTTTATGAAATGATTTCAAATGGCGGAACAGCCGTATGGGATGGAAATAACTTTAATGGAGAACGCGCTCAAACAGGCATCTACTTGTTTATAACTGCCAACGAAGAGGACAAAGACCCTAAAGTAACAAAACTCCTACTCGTCAACTAAAATGCTTTCTAAAACACGTGGTATTGTCGTTCGGAATACCAACTTCAAAGACAACAGTGTAATTAGTCATATATACACGCATAACTTTGGGATGCAGAGCTTTATGCTGCACGGTGTCAGGAACCAAAAAGGAAACATACGCCCATCCCACATCATGTCGCTTAGTTTGGTGGACCTTGTGTTTTACAAAAAAGAAAATGCAGGGATTCAGCAAGTAAAGGAATTGCGGTGCAGCCCTGTTTTACAATCCATCCACTTTAATATCCTAAAAAACAGCGTTGCTCTTTTTATGGCCGAGATAATCAGCGCTACTGTAACGGAAGAGGAACAAAACGCAGATTTGTTTCAATTTTTAGAACAGTTTATATTAATGCTGGACCTAGAGTCTGAAAAGATTGGCAACTACTCCATCTATTTTTTAGTCCACCTTACAAGGTACTTGGGGTTTTATCCCAAAGGTCAATACAACGAAAATCAAGTCTTTAATTTAAATGAAGGCATGTTCATCGATCAGGCATATGAACACCTTAACTGTTTGAGCCCAGAAATGAGTAAGTCATTGTGGCAAATGTTACATACACCAACATCTGACCTAACGGATATCCATTTACCCCGCACAGTGCGCGGTAACCTACTTGATCAATTGTTGTTTTACTATGAAATTCATGGCCTCCATGGACGCAAAATCAAGTCCCACAAGGTTTTACGAGAAGTGCTAAAATAACCTATGGATAAGCGTGTTCAAATAACCATAACAGGCAGAGTACAAGGTGTATTCTTTCGCCACTATACAGAGAAGAAAGCAATCGAATTGGGCCTTGTTGGCTACGTTATGAATCAACGAAATGGAACCGTATTTGTCGACGTGCAAGGCGACACAGAATCATTGAAAACAATGACCGATTGGTGTCATGAAGGATCTCCGATATCGCATGTTGAAGAAGTCACGACAGAAACCGCAGAATTGGATGTACATTTTAACCGTTTTGAAATAAAGCGGTAATTCGAATTATCTTTGTTTCAATGCATTCATTCGCAAGGATTATTCTCGTATGTATCGGCTTAGGAATCTCAATTCAAGCACAGTCACAGCAATCGTTATTGACGCTAGATGAAAGCTATTATCACGTTGTAGATCGTTATGCAATACTCAATACTCAAAGTTCTACGCTTTGCACAAGTATCAAACCGTTCAACAGAAAATATATTCCAGAAATCATCGAAGGGAATGCCCTGTCGACCTGGTTTTCTGAGCGGAATGCCTTCAACCTTGACCTGCTAAAGAAAGACAATTGGGACTTGTTTCCCGATTCTACAACACAACAGTTTCGTACAAAACGGGACAAATGGCAGAATTTTTACCAATATACAGGCTCCCTATTCTCCGTAAACAAACCTGATTTCAAGCTGGTGGTTAACCCCGTCTTGGCATTTGCCGCAGGTAAAAGCAACGGCGATAACGTGTACAGAAATACCCGAGGATTAGAATTACGCGGGAGCATTGCGAATAATGTAGGTTTCTACTCTTTCATTTCCGAAAATCAGTTTGTTTACCCAGACTATTACAACCACCAAATTGATCAATTACAAGTAATCCCTGGAACTGGTTTTATCAAAACTTTTGGTAATAACGGTTACGACTTTTTTAACGCACAAGGGTATATCACGTTTCAAGCCAACAAATACATCGATATACAATTTGGTCATGATAAAAATTTTATAGGCAACGGATATCGTTCACTGATATTAAGTGATGTTGCCAAAGAGCATTTGTTTCTAAAGGTGCATACGCAAATCTGGCGATTCAACTATATGAATTTATTTTCTGAATTAACAGATTTTAGATTTGATGGCGTTAAACAGCAACGGAAAAAATACGCTGCCTTTCATTATTTGAATTTTAATGTTATACCCAAGAAACTGGACATTGGCATTTTCGAAAACATTGTCTTTGCCCGAAACGACAGCAATCAACAAGCCGGGTATGAAATCGGTTATTTGAATCCAATCATTTTTTATCGGGCAGCCGAGCACAGCCTCAATAGCACAGACAATTCATTAATCGGCGCCGACCTAAAATGGAACTTTGCACGTGGGTTTTCTTTCTATTCCCAGCTGGTTTTAGATGAATTCCACAAAAATGAGCTTGTTAACAGAACTGGAAGTTGGGTGAACAAATGGGCGTTTCAAGCAGGCCTCAAATATTTAAATGTTGCGGGAATTAACAACCTCGATTTGCAAGTGGAAACCAACATGGTAAGACCCTATGTGTATACGCATTTAAAAACTGACCAGAGTTGGTCGCACTTTAGCCAACCATTGGCGCACCCAATGGGCGCCAACTTTAAAGAGGTATTGGCAATTGCGCGATATCAAGTCACACCCCGCTTAAATCTTGTTGCTAAGTATTTTAACATATTGCATGGGGGTGATAGCACATTAACGGCTGCCACATCTCATTTTGGGGGAAATATCTTCGCCGACTATACCAATCGGCCAAAAGAAGATGGTATAAAAATTGGGGATGGTGTTCAACAGAATATTCAGTTGTTTGACTTCACTTTAAGTTATCAGATATATCAGCGCACTTTCTTCGACTTCCGCATAATCTACCGTGATGCGGCAAGTCAAAATCCTATTAAATCCTTCTCAAACACAACCATTCTTTTCGGCGCTCGAATGAACATTGCGGGCCAACGGTTCGACAATTAACCCCAGTGACGTCTTCTCGACTCAGGTTTCTTTTTACCTTTTCGGATACTATATTTAACGCTAAACATAAAGAATCGCGTAATAGAATTTTGTCTTGTCTCTGAAAACGAATTACCAAAGAAGTTTCGATCTATGTTTTGATTTTTCTTAAGTATATCATACCCAACCAATCCCAACGTCCATTTCTGCAATGTATCTAAGCTCCAAGTTATTTCACTATTCAACAATGGAATAAGCTGCTTTTGACCAACTTGCTGACCCTCGAAGTAAAACACATCAAATTCACTTGATACTTGAATTCTATCTGTTAAATCATAAACCACGTCGGCAATAAAATTATGCGACCAATACTTCGGATTTGATGAAACAAATCCAGCCGTTTGAATTGAATAGTCTGGATAATACTCAAGACTTATTTCTAGGTCGTCAAACTCAAATGAGAAATCAACCCCTGATGAAAAGTTCAAACGGCTGTTTTTATAAAGTACATCATTAAGCTCAGTATAAAACTGATAACTGTTTGCGCCAGCATCAAGCCCTATTTCAAGATTTAACTTTTCTACCATAAAGCTATAGTAGAAACTCACTCCATCCCACAACGTACTTTGCTGATTTGAATACGTCATATAACTCACGTTGTTTGAATCTCTTAACTGAGACGTCATAACCGAATTTGGCGTAAAACTGTGATTTGTATTGATGTGGAAGTACCGATGTTTTGATCTGTTTTGTTTGTTGTAGTTCCCGCCCCAGTTGTAACTCACATAAGGATCTAAATTAAAATCTCCTTGAATTGTATATATCGGATTTTGAATATTCGCAATCGGATTAATTTGATTTGTTCCGGGAAACTCCTCTCGTGTGCTAAACCAGGTCCCAAAACGATGTTTGTTTGGTTTGTGGTGACCGAAATAAAAATTAACGGCAGGCATTAAATACCCATTTTGGAATCTTTGATCCCCGGCTTCTGTTAGTTCTCGATTTACATCGATATTAATGATGCCAACTCCAAAGTTGGAATACCACCCTTTTTTAGTTCGCCCATTTTTTGAAAAACTGACTTGTGCTTTAGAAACGCGGTACCTTGTATCAATAGTTGGACTTTGATTGGCATACGTTGAATCCAAGATTAGGTCAACACGTCGCATTTTAAAATCCCCAACAGTCATTTTGTTCTCAACCGCAAAGTTGATATTGCTAAAGCTGTCAATGCCAAGATTTATGCTCGCTCTCCCAAACAAGATATTTCCCGTTCCAACAGCATTGTCTTTGAATTCAAAAGGCAGGTTAGGCGAAAATGTTGTTTCGTTTAATGAGTACCCAGAAACCCATTGAGAAGTGTCCCCAGCATTATTCATCTCCATACCAGCTTGAAGGCTAAAGGAATTTCTTGATTCCTTTATTTTGTGTCTCCAAATAATTTGAGATTTAAGGTTGTTGTTAAATTGTCCTTTTTCAACCCGCGACATTGAGGTATTTAAAAACCCTCCCTCATTAAACGACGTTCTGTTTTCAGATAAGCTTATCGCTTTTGTGTTTCCTCGTGACATATCGCCTTCTGCACCTAATTCAATCCAATTTAAAGTATCCGGCTTCCACGTATATTTAAAAATGCCCTTATGCTGGCCATTGGTCGAATTGGCGTCATAAGTAGAATTGCTTAAAATTACTGCGCCTGGTATGTAGTTTTCAGCCGTTGTTGTTGACAACAAGGTATTTGCCCTCTTCATAAAGAAATAGCTCGCATCAATTGAGGATTTGTCTGTAATTTTTACATGGGCATTGGTTCCAAGAACTCCATTATCTTGGCGTCCTTTGTCAGTACTTCCAAGCCACTCATTTTGATTATACCAATATGTGCGTTCCCCCAAGTTGATTCCACCAGAACCATTGAGCATTTCGTAATACTCTCTCCAATCGAATCCATTTTGATTCAGGTTATTCAGATTGCCAATGGCGGTTATCTGATTTTCTTTCTTAAAATAATTAACTGTCCCTTTGGCGAGATACGTTTCTTCTGTTCCACCACCAACTTCTAGTTTCCCAAAATACCCTTTGTTGGCATCTTCTTTTAAAACCAGGTTGATTACTTTCTCTCTGTTGCCATCATCAACACCAGAAAATTCAGCATCGTCAGTTTTCTTATCAATTATCTCAACCTTTTCTAGTGACTCCGCATCAATATTTTGTGTGGCTTTCGTTGGATCGTTCCCAAAAAACTCTTTCCCGTTCACCAGTACTTTAATCACCTGTTCACCTTGTGCCGTAACCGTACCATCTTTAGACACTTGTACGCCAGGCAATTTCTTTAGTAAATCCTCAACTGTTGCATTGTTTTTTGTTTTGAATGCGTTTGGGTTGTAGACCAATGTATCCCCCCGAATTATCACGGGTATAGCTTTCGCATCTATTAGCGCCGTCGACAACCGTTCCGCAGAAGCTTCTAAAAACAGGTTTTCAACTTCAACGTTTTGCGCGCCGACAGATACATTGTGAGAGATTAATCCGTACCCGGTATGAAAAACCTGAATGATGTACGCCCCTTGCGTTATGTTCTTAAACACATAACTCCCATCTTCCTCGGAAAACGTAAATCCTGCCGAAACACTGTCAGATGATTTTAGCAAAACAACACTCGCGTACTCGACAGCTGTTTTGAAACTCATGTCATAAACCTGGCCACTGACTTGAACATTTTGTCCGTATACATTGCCGGCAGAAAAAATAAAAACGAAGGCAAACAAAAGATGGCTAATACGGGTTATTTGTTTCATGGCAGCAAATGTATTTCAGTAAACGTCTAACTTGTACCTTAAACCTTTATTGTTCGACAAATGTCATAAAAACTACTACGGGGTTTTTGATTACCTTTGCGGTAGTGTATAACCAGCCTCGGTTAGTTAATTAATTGAAATTATATGAGCGCAAAAACAGTCCAATTTCCACGTCCATCGGCAGGAGACTTTTACAATACAACTCGTAAAAGAGTTCACGATTATTTTAAAGAAAAAGGCATTTCAAAACATGCCAATGCAAGTATGGTTTTTAAAACCGTAGCTATGCTGACTATGTACTTTGTACCCTATTTGTTAATGGTTACAGGGGTATTCACTAACATTTGGTTGGTATACGCTTGTTGGGCCGTTATGGGATTTGGAATGGCAGGTATCGGTTTGTCCGTAATGCACGATGCAAATCATGGTGCTTATTCTAAAAACCGTCAAATAAATACGATCATTGGTCAGGTAATCTGGTTTGTAGGTGGGTCAAGTGTAAATTGGAAAATACAACACAATGTCTTACACCATTCGTTTACGAATGTTGACCATATGGATGAAGATTTAGAGTCTATTCCTATCTTGAGATTTTCGCCACATAAAAAACACATGAAGATTCAAAGATTCCAATTTATCTACGCATGGTTTTTCTATGGCTTGATGACTATCATGTGGTCAACTGTAAAGGACTTTAATCAGTTAAACAGATATAAGCGTAAAGACTTGATTAAAACTCAAAAGAAGACCTACAATAGGTTATTGGCTGAGTTGGTTATTGTTAAGTCTATCTATTACGTTTTGTTTTTGGTAATTCCTCTTGTTTTTGTCCCATTGGCATGGTGGCAAATTGTAATTGGATTTTTGGCAATGCATTGGATTGCAGGATTTATCCTTGCAGCAATCTTCCAACCAGCACACGTTACACCTGATGCAGCATTCCCATTGCCCGATGATCAAGGTAATATGGAAAATAAATGGGCTATTCATCAGCTTATGACAACCATGAACTTCGCTCCAAAAAGCAGGTTGTTTTCATGGTATGTTGGCGGATTAAATTATCAGGTCGAGCACCATTTATTTCCGAACGTCTGTCACATCCACTACAAAAGAATTTCAGAGATTGTTAAGAAAACGGCAGAAGAATTCAATTTGCCTTATTACTCTCAACCCACTTTTTTAGGCGCCTTACGTGCTCACGGTTCGCTGTTAAAGGAGTTAGGTAAAGCCTAATAACTCCACTTAAAGCGAAGAAATACAGCGTTAGACAGCGCTGACACTTTATCATCTACAACACCTAAGAAACTTTGTCCAACTAAAGACATGTCTAGGTTTTGCTTAACACTTACCGTTATTGTGGGCATTGCGAATACGCCCCCCAGATCTAAAGCCACAATTGCTGCAAGACTTGCATTGACCAATGGATTAATTGCTTTTGATCCTTGAATAAATAAACTGTATTTATTCGGCATGAGATTTTTGAGGTCTAACTGACCACCTGACGCGCCTGATAAGGTTAGTAATCTATTTAGATCATTTGTTCCGTTGCTATTGTGCAATCCGCTAACCAACACGTATAACCCGTTGCTGTATGACATGTCCCACGATATGGATGTAAGCACTACTCGAGACAATGAATCATCCAATGGTTGAAAATAGGTGGATTCTCCTTTAAAGCCTGAGCCTTTAATGTTTCCGGCCCAACCAACACCTAATGCTACATCACGGTTATACTTTCCGGCAAGCACTTGAAAATCGTAATTCTTTTTATTAAATCGGTACATGCCTGCAAAAACCGCATCTTCGAAATCTTCGGTGAATTTATACGCCAACTGAACGCTACTGTTATTTTTTAAATATCGTTGAACTTTGACGGCATCAGACCCTGGTCGTTCTTCGTAATCGAAGTCAGCATAGTTTAAAACATTGAATAAATCATTTGGATTCCAAACCACATTCTGACCCCAATTGATTCTTTGGCGACCAATTCGAATATCCCAATTGTTTTTTGAGTAATTAAGCCACAGTCTGTCTATAGCTGTATGGACAACCAAATTGGGGCCGTTAATCCAACTCCAACTTAAATCAACCAAACCGGGATCTTGCTCAAGCAAATCGCCATACCCTGGCGCATATTTTAAAAACTCTCCGTAGAATGCTCTATTTCGAAGTTCAAGTCCTAATTGCCAAGATGTATCAAGTTGTAAACGTGTGTTTAAGCGATGATGTAGTAGGTTTTGTTGTAACGTTTGCGTGTTGTTACTGGTGTCTTTCGCAATCGAAACTACCCGCATGTCTTTGAAATATCCGCGGTACGAAAAACGATCTTTAAAGCTCTGGCCAAAAGTGAATAATGACTGACCAATACACAATATGAAGAATAGTACCTTGACTACACGCATTAACTATTGTTGTTTGTCCTCTACAATTTTACCGTCTTCCAAGGTCACAACACGTCGTGCTCTATCGATAACACGCTGATCGTGTGTAGAAAAGATAAATGTGACATTTTCTTCTTTATTCAACTTCAACATCAAATCCAATAAATTTTCAGCTGACTTGGAATCCAAATTGGCTGTTGGCTCATCTGCCAGCACAAACTTTGGTCGTGACGCCAATGCTCTTGCTACCGCGACACGCTGTTGTTGACCGCCTGACATGTCACTAGGTCGTTTATCCGCTTGCTCTGCTATACCAACCTCATTGAGCAATTGCATCACACGGTGATGCCGCTCTGATTCAGATTTGCCTTGTAGCAACATAATAAACTCTGTATTTTCCTTTGCAGTTAACACAGGTATTAAGTTATAGGACTGGAACACAAAACCAATGTTTTCAAGCCTGAACTTGATTAAATTACTCTCATTTAAGTTGCTTAATTCAACACCATCTACTTTCACACTTCCCTTTGTAGGTCTATCCAAACCACCGATAATGTTTAGCAAAGTCGTTTTACCAGAACCGGATGGCCCCACTACAGCTGTAAACTCTCCCTCATCGATATTGAGACTAACTCCATTTACTGCATAAACAGGCACTGGACCTTCATCATATACTTTCGATAAATTATTTGTTTCTATTACGCTCATTGCTATATTTTTCTTATTGCTTCAACGGGTTTTAAACTCAATGCTTTCAGTGCTGGATATATTGCTGCAAGCAACGACATTACCAACACCATTATGGTGACGCCCATATAACTTGAAGATTCCAAGTACGGATAAACAACACTTCCAAACCCTTGGTCTTCATATGCCGCACCACTAAGGTCAATTCCGGATTTTCCGAAAAAATTAATCGTTAGCCACGACAAAAACAGCCCAATTGGTGCTCCTATCATGGTCATGAAAATCGTTTCGAACATGATCATCCGAAAAACGCGACTTTTGGTCATTCCAATAGCCATTAACATCCCAATCTCTCGAACTCTTTCAAGGACTGCCATTAACATCGTATTCACGATGCTGAATAATAAGGCGACCAAAATAATACCAACGATTATATAGAGATATGTATCAAATGCCTCTATCATCATGCGCATCCCGACGGATAGATCTAACCAAGCCAGCACTTCCAAATCTTTGTGTTTGTCTTGAATCGATGCGGCAACCGCTTCGGACTCCGAATAGTCCTTTAACCAAACTGCAATTTCATTCGCACCTTCAGTTAAACCATATGCATTACGCATTTGATCTACCTTAACAAAGGCGGTCATTCTATCGTACATTGGATTTCCAGTTTTGAAAATCCCCACCACCCTGTACGCGTTTGACGTGATGTTTCCGTTCACATCCTGCATGGTAAAAACCACCTTGGAGTTCATCTTAACGCCATAGTCGTCAGCCGTCTTTTTACTGATAACAATCGGACGCTTTTTGGTAGATTTAAAATATGTGCCCTCAATTACTTTTTCGTAAATATTAGAAACTTTCTTCTCGTCTTCTGGATTAATTCCGACAAGTTTAATCATGCCATTTTTTCGCGAGGTTGCTAAACCACCCATAGCAATAACGCGTTCCGAAACCGCTTCAACTTCAGGATTTAGTTTAAAATCGGCAGTAACCTCTTTGGCATTCTTGATGTATAATTTCCCACTAAATTCTTCTCGAAACTCAGGAACGTGCACCTGAATGTGCGACATTTCTGTTTGGATAACGACTTCAACTTTTGACTTCATCATGCCTTGAACAAAAGCAGACCCAAACACACCGGCCCATAGTCCGAGGCTAATTGCAGTTATTACTACAAAACTCCGTGTTTTGTTTCTCCAAATGTTCTTCCAAGCTATTTTAAGTAATAACATATTCTCTTTTTAGCTGCGCATTTCTGTCACTGCGTTAATACTCAATAATTTAATGTATGGATAAATGGCTATTATAGAGGCTATTACACCTACAATGATAGCCTGTTGAATAAAAATGTTTGGATCTAAAGACGTCTTAATCACCGCTTCAATCCCATATTCTTCGGCCACTTTTGCCATTTCGTCACCATATCTAAATGGTCTCACATAAAACGTATAACACACCGGAAAGGCACATATTAGACCTAAAATAGACCCCAAGATAGAAAGCATTAAAACCTCTCCCCAAACCATTAATGCAAGTTTTGCACGCTTCATTCCTATGGCCACGAGAACCCCGAATTCATGACGGCGTTCAGCAAGCATCATCAGCATGGTTCCAAAGATTCCAAATGAGATTACAAGATAAAGAATGAACATGAACACATAGCCCTCAACACGATCTGTATCAATCATTTTGACAAGTTCGGGATTGAGCTCTTTCCAGTTCATTGCCTCATAATCGGCACCCAATTTCTTTTGTAACTTTTTTGCCGCTGAAACCCCTTTTTGTCCGTTTCGGGTTTTAATAATTATACTGGTCACTAGACCATCAGTGGCATAGAACGTGTTAGCCGCTTTCATGGGCATAAAGACGAGTCGATTGCTTAATTCAGGAGATCCAAACTTGACTATTCCTTGAATTGGATATTTGCCAATTGCACTTCTTCCTTGATATCCTGCACCTATTAAAACCAAGGTATCGCCAACGCCTATTTTTAAGTGTTCGGTCAATCCTTTTCCAATGATGATTGCATCATCATCTGGTGATAGATACTTTCCTTCTACAACGCGTTCGTGCAGTTTTGTGAATTCCTTTTCCTTTTCAACATCTACGCCAAATACTGCGCTTCCTTTTGTGATGTTGTCCATTGCAGCTAGAGCAAAACCTTCGACGCGCGGTAAATAGCCTTTGATATTTTTATCTTCTCCAAGCACTTTTATGACCGAGTCATTGACCTCAAATGCATAATCCAGTGTCTTTTCGGACCAATAACCATTTAAATGAATTTGGGCATAACCACTAAAGTCACCAGCGGTGGATTTAATCATGTTGGCATACATCCCTTCCTTAATACTCATCATTAGGGTTGAGAGTACAACGGCAAAAATGATCATTGCCAGAGTAATGGCAGTTCTGCGTTTGCTCCTCCAGATATTGCGCCAGGCGAGTTTTAAAATCATAGGCTAGTTGACCTTCTTCATGTTTTGAACAGTGAAAAAATCATCACTGATTGGGGTTGTGAAATCTATTGCCTTGTATTCGAAGGTCGTTTTTTGAGATTTCTTGTCTGCTGGTAAAATTTCTAACTTGCTAGCGATCATTTTACCTCCCATCATTTTTATATTCAAGCCTGTAAAGGTGTTGACCAACTCTTCGTCTTCGTCGTAGAATTCCGTTTTCATCTGGATGTAATCTTTGACGTCTATCCAAGAAATAATTTTGCCCCAAACAACCGCAGCTTCTTCCTTCGCTATCGACTGAATCTTGTAACAAGCGCGATTACGAATGGTATCTTTGCCTAAAATGGCATGGGTAAAGTCCTCAGCCATTGAGCTTTCTTTAACCAAATCATCATTTGTTAAATCCGTCCCCATCCAACTTTGGCTCATCATACTCGGGGGTAACTTGATAGTCCGCTCTACAGAAGGAATCCAATTCCATACTTCTTTGTCTTTTTTAAGAAAAACTGTGCCTTTATCACGCGCTGGACTTGTAATTAAAGTCATGCTGTGTTTGGTACCTTTTGCCCACGTTTTCAATTCCATTGTACGCGTCCATTTTGGACGTTGCATGGAAATCGAAATCTCAGCAGTGGTTTGATTGCCTTTAAATTTGGCTTCCGCTTTTTTGATAACTTCATTGGCTGTTAGGTCAGCCATCATAAAGGACATAGCCGATGTCGCTGTAACAACCAACATCAAAAATCCCAACTTTCTCTTATTCATAGTGTGTTATTTACGTTGAACGGAACAAAACACGTCCCAACAGAGGTTATAACACTTCAAAGTTTCGGTATAATTTTCCTGAATAAAAAGTAATTTGAATCAAATCCTGACCAATCTGTTTAAACATCAGATAAGTGCGCGACAACGGTCATTTTTAGTATACTATGATAGGTTTGGTTTCGGAACCCAAAACATGGTCAATCTGCAAGAAATACATACCCGATTGAAGGTGTGCTATATCCACACTGGTATTTAATTCCGACTCAGTTTGTGCTTTGATAACTTGCTTGCCATCCGCACTATATACCGTGACTTTGTTGATCGACAAATGTTTGGATTGAACATGGACAACTTGCACAGCTGGATTTGGATACACCAAGAATTCATCAGATTGATTCTCAATTTGATTCCCGTTTGAAACTACAACGGACTCAGTAGTATTTGTAATAACGGGAGGTTGAAAATCAAAATAAATATATGCCTTATTCGAAAAGATCTGACCAACGGTCAGTTCTTCCGCCATTCCACATTGATATGCTATAAACCCACTACTCTCTTCATCTCCTGACGTCGCATTTGGAGGCAATTCGATGCCTTTAAAACTCCACACTATTGCATGCCCCCTCACCTTGTAAGACGTGGCGTATTTTTCGTAATGACTGTTCTTATGAATTTGTATAAATTCAATGGGTATTTCACTGTCAATTGTGTCGACGATGTGGATGTCTCTGGCGTTATCGGTTCCAAGATTTTGGAATCTCACGTAATACTCAAGTGACTCTTCTTTGGTATTAAGCTCCAACTTGTCACACTGTTTGTCATTTGGGTCGAACGCCGAAACTACCAATTGATTTAACTTATCTTCTTCCACCACTTTGTCGGATGATGTAGCAGTGGCTGTAAACTCCAGTATCTCACCCATTTCTATCGCATACGGTGAAATCAGAAACTTCAATCTTACCGTTGCGTCTTTGTTGAACTGCCATTCGGCATATCCGTTGCCTGTTGTTTGAGGTTGAACAGAAGCAGAGAAATCGGTCAATCTACTATCGTACTTTACCTTCACGTTTATTGGATACTTGGCTTTATCAACCGTTGAGCAGTCTAATATATAACTCCCCTCATATCCGTGTTTTACTTGGTATCCCGTTTCACCAACGTATGCCAATTTTACGGGAGACATTTGATTCAGTTTTAAGGCAAAATCTTCGGTCAACACAGAATCCGAACCACTTGTCACAACGGTCCGTTCGTCACCGTTACACAATGCGATTTCGTTATTGGCGGGAAATATGTTTATGGTTGACGTTTGATTGTTCGCTATAAACAAAGTGTATTGACCTTCATTATCCGTACTGGTATAAGACTGTCCATTGTTTAACGACACGATGGCATTTGGCTTCACCTCGTCACCAGCGTCAAACACACAGTTTGCATTTTTATCGTGGTACACTCGACCTTGTACGACACTCGTGCCAGGCTTAAACATTGCAACATGGTCATATTCTTCTTTCTTTAATTCGGTAAAACTACCAGTGATGTAAAGCGCATTATCCCACTTGTTCAACATTATCTTATTCGAAATCGGAGATTCAATTTCGCTATCACGCAAATACACCGACATATCTGTATCGGTTATTGCAACCAACCGCAATGAGTCTGTATTGTTTTGAATAAACAAGCCTGTGCTGTATAATCTCGTATCAAACTCGACAATACTTTCGATAGATTGTATTTGAATCGCATTCCCAATAGATGTCCATGTCGCATTTGCGTAACTGTAAAAACCATCTTTGGTTACTACAATCAGTGCATTGCCATATACCGACAACTTTAAAATTGATGAAGTAAATGAATTCGCAACCGCTTCCCATTTACCTCGACTATACTTTGCGATGTTATTACAAATAACACCATCGATAATCTTAAAATCTCCAGCAACATATAAGGCATCATCCAGTGATTGCAAGTGTTTTATTTCTCCAAGAGCCGTTGGAATGTCAAGCCAATTATCGTTACTAAACTTAGCGAAGTTTTTAACCGGTAACCCTCCAGCTAGCATAAAATCACCGCATACAAACAATTCATCGTTGAAGGAGATAAAGTCTGAGACTGAAAATTCATCGTGTATTATCCGAGAAGTATTTATTCCACCACCGAGCGATGACCACTTGGATCCATCCCATTGAGCAATTCCCTTTATGTTTTCACCGTCGGCATAGAACGAGCCAGCTACGACGATATTTTTCTTGTATTCCCCTATTTCAAGATTGTTCGTTTGTCCGTAAAACACGTTTTGTGCTTCTAATGTCGGTAGGTTTGTCCAAAACAATCCATTCCAATACGACATTCTAAAAGACGCCTCAAGATAACCGATGTTGGCTTTTGGAGAAAATACAACGAGTCCATTCTGAGTCGTTGTGGTCTTGTCAATCCAAAACGGAAAATCTTCGTCAAGATTGACAAATACCTGCTGACTAAAACATGGAATAATCCAAGTGCAAGTCAGTATAAATATGAGTGTAATCTTTTTCATTTATTTCTTGATACCAAATGTAACGACAATCGTACTAAACTGTGTTTTATATAAGTCCTTGACTTGTGACAAACCAACGTTGTATGCAACCTTTGGTTCCATGTAGAATTCCGTACCGTTCATTTTCACTGCGAAGTTAAGTCCAGCGTAACCTGTAAATGAGTTTAGTTTAAAGTCTGCAGTGCTTAATACGTCCTTTTGATTTAGGAATACAGCATTTGGCAAATCACCTTGAACTGAAAACAACACTTGAGGAGAAACTTGAGTTATTAAACTCAAATTGGTCACCTTTCCTTCAGCCAGCTTAAACTCTGCCCCAATGGGAATATTGATTAGAGAATAGGACTGATTGCTATTAAACTTTACGATTTGCTTCGCTCCATCCTGATATCCCAATATAGTCCCATCTATGTCGCGTACAGGTTTTTCAGCATAATCAAAATTATACTGCGCTAAGACGGCATTGTGCGACAATCCTATCCCGATATATGGAGAGAAGGTATTGAAGTGTTTGCCAACCATTCCAGAGAAATACAACCCAACGGCTTTTTGTTCGCCGGAATTCCTTACGGTGGTATAGTCCTTATGAATCAACTTGCCGCCTTTATCCGTGAGTTTTACTGTAGGATTTGCTAAGGTCGGTCCAAGTCCAACTTTAATAAAGGTTTGACGTGGTTCGTCATCCACTATATTATTGACATATGTGGTTGTCCCGTTTGGCCTAGGCAACCCTATGATGTAGTCACGGAATGACTTGTATTGCAATGTTGGATAAGCTGGTGACAGCAAATTAAAGCTTGGCCAAATAGTAAGCGTTCTCGTTTCTTCAGTTTGAACCTCAGTTAAGGGTTTACGACCTTGCTTCACCACTTGTGCGCTCCCACTGTTTGCAGTTTTTGATTGACCAGGTTCACTTGGCGTATTTGCAAATGACTTATGCTGTTTATTGGTTAATTCACCGTCTTCCTTCGGTTTGGGTTGGTTCGGCACCGTTGCGTCGTCTAATTTTAGGGTGGATTTGTTTATATCACTTTGATTATCTGAAGTATCTGATAATGCATTTACGACCCCTTGGTCGTTTGATGGAACATTATTACGCAGCAACGCATACCCGATTACAGATAAAGCTAAAATACCAACGCCTACAAAAAACCAAATAACGGCTCTTTTGCGATTGCGTTTGGCTTGAAAGGACGCCCAATCAATGCCATCTGCATCCATCTTGACATCACTGACAAGACTGGAAAGCAAATCATCGATATGTTCTCTCTCGTTATTCACGATTTAGTTCTTTTTTTAGCGCCACTCTTGCCCGTGACAATTTTGATCTTGACGATGCTTCTTGAATATTTAGCTTCTCAGCGATTTCCGCATGACTCAAATTCTCAATTGCAAATAAGTTGAGAATCAATCTGTAATCTGCCCTGATTTTGTTCATTGCTTCAAACACATCAGACTTCGAAATTTCCTCGGTGTGATCCTCTTCTTCAAATGGGTCTACAGAGTCATCCGAATACACTTCATCAAAATAATACACGTATTTCTTATATGCCGAACGCACGTAATCAATACAGTGATTGATAAACAAACGCTTTACCCATATTGTAAACGGTGCATCTACATTGTACTTTTTCACTTTCTTGAAAAGCTTCATAAATCCATCTTGAAGCAAATCTTTTGCTTCGTCTGAACTGTTGCTGTATCTTAGACAAATGGCGTACATAGTTTGATAAAGGTTCTCGTACACTATTTTTTGATGCTTCCTATTGCCAGCAACACACCCCTCAATTATATCCTTTGATATTTCGTTCGCCTCTGTGCTTGCCATTCACATCAAAAATAGGGTAACTGAAAGTACCGCTATATTTACAGTATATACGAGACGTTTATAAAACGTTGCAGTTGTTAACCATAAATATATTTATCAGAGATTTGTGCAACGTTTTGAATTTGTCTCGTCAGTTAGAAAAGAAACAACATGAAACCCTTGAACAAAATATACACACTGCTTGGTTTAATACTTATGTCAAGCATCAATTCTTTTAGCCAAACCACTGTTTCCTCAATTATTTCATCAAATCAGACTTGGACCGCTGCAGGTAGTCCTTATATGGTCACTGGAAATGTATTAATAGAAAGTGGTGTTAAAATTACGATTGAACCCGGTACAAAAATTAAAACTACAGGCGGCCTGCTTAGAATTATCGTTGACGGTACTTTAGAGGCAATAGGTAAAAAAGACTCTGTAATAGTTGCTGATAGCGTAGCATTTGAATTTACAAGTAAATGCGTTGGATATGACGTTTCAACTGGTAATGGCTCTCAATTTCAATACGTTCTTTTTAGAGGAGCTGACAATCCAGGAGTAAAAACAATCGACTTAAAAGGCAAATCAATGCTTGTTAAGAATTGTAAATTTTTAGAAGCCTATTATTATATATACGCGTATAGCAATACTGGCGACACGACTGATTTGATTGTTTCTAACACTGTATTCCAAGGCTCTGGATATTCGAGCGGATATATGGTTTATTGTTCTGGAAACGTTCGGTTACAGATTTCAGATTGTTATGCCGACAATATTGGAGGTATTATAGTTGGTAAATGGACCACAATAAAGAAATCAACCTTTAAAAACTTTTCATATTCTAGTGGAATAAGACAGACTTCTGGTTTGGAACTAATACTTGAATGTAACTTGTTTCAAAACTTCAGATACACCATCTTAGACTTGTCGTATCCAAATGCAAATTCGATAATTGAAGTAAGGGAAAATACCTTCGACACAAGCGATGTATTGGTGAGAATGCGTGGTGGAGCGTCTTACACACCAAAAAAACTTGAAATCAAAAACAACAACTTCTTGCACTATAATACCAACAGCATCCAAGTATCTATCGGTTCAAACCCAGGCGTAGCAGATACGTTGAATTTGACTAAAAACTATTGGGGTACAAGTACAAAGGCCGACATTGAATTGGGCATTAAAGACTTTTTAGACGACATCACGATTGCAGGATATATTGATTTTTCAACATATCTCACTTCACAAGTCAAAACATGCTCTAAAGGTGGAACTATTGGTGGTGCTGATACCTCTGGAATAAATACCGGAATAAAAACGATGAACAAACAACTCATCTCAGTTTTTCCAAATCCAGCAAACACTCAATTAAATATTGAGGCAGATGGCAAACTTATACAGTCTATTCGCATTCTTGATTTGAAGGGACAAACTCAGATAATCGAAATATATAAAACAACGTCGCCACAAGTAGATGTGAGCAATCTGATAGATGGAATTTATTTCATTGAAGTATCTGGTGATGACTTTGTATCAAGAAATAAACTAATTGTGAAACACTAGTCGTAAGTAAACAAACTCATGATGACCAGCTCCTAATAGGCGCTGGTTTATTTATTTAACCCGAAATATGCATTAGAAAATCTATTCCGAGCTAAAATCCCCGCAAAATCAAACCATATATTGGCTTTTTCTCATTCACCATAGCGGTGCTATGCTAAATTCGACAAAACCCTTGATTTTATTGCGCTTTTACCTCTCATAACGAAGTTCTAATTCATAATTCGGGTTTTACAACACCAATCATTACGCCAAAAGATCCGTCTTCATTTAGTTTGGATTCACTGTTGTACATCTTAGATATTGCTCCGTCCAAGTACAACGCATCACTACAATTTAATTGGTCACGAAACAAAGTTGCAAAATCATAGAAATTCACTTTTTCATTTGAGATAACAAAAACGACTTCTCCTTTTGAGTTAATTCCAACTCCATTGCGAATGTGTTTGTTTTTAGATCCCTCTTGAAAAGCTGGATGAACTGAATCGTTGATTACCAGTAATGGACCAGACTGTGTTGCGCATTGGATCACATTGAGCGGATACGTATCAGCATAGATTGAAGATTCCTCAATCACTGGTTTTGATTGCACCGTAATCGCAAAATCACCATTGGGTTTGAGGTAAAAGTTACCGTATCCAGAATCCAGCCTAATCTTATTTAATTCAACACCTTGATCAACATATAACCCTTGCGGGGTAAACTCTTTTGTAAACATGCCACCATTTACAGCCATAAGTAATGGCTTTGATTGCCGAGACATGTGCGCTCTAAAATTCTTGAAATTTCGCAAAGGTTTCCCCGCTGAATCCCGATATCCAAATTCAATATTCTCAATGTCTTTAACAGTAAAAACTTCGAAGATTTGATCCTTAAACGTTATTGTTTCTGCGTGACCTGAGCTTTTGTTTGCCCAAACGAACACGGATATCCCAACTAAAAGTCCAAAACCTACAATGGGTAAAAACCGAGCTAGTTTTGAGCGTCTTTCCATGCTTTGTAGTATTTAAGTGCCTCAGGCATGTCTTTTTCCAAATCTGCTGATCGTTTTGACGGATTTGGGTGGGTACTCAAGAATTCTGGCGGTCGGGCCCCTCCAGCCATGGCATTCATTCTATCCCAAAACAGTGGAGCTTCTACTGGATTATACCCGGCCATTGCCATAAACATTATGCCCATATGATCTGCCTCACTTTCATGTTTCCTGCTGAAAGGTAACATCACGCCAAGTTGGGTTCCTGCGCCATACGCGAGTTGGAAGAGTTGTTGGGTTTCTTCTGGCTTGTCCATTATCGCCACATTCAAAGCTACCCCACCAAGTTGTTGTATTAGACCATGACTCATTCTCTCATTACCATGTCGTGCAATAGCATGAGCAATTTCGTGTCCCATTACCACAGCAACACCAGTTTCACTTTGGCAAATTGGTATTATACCTGAATAGAACACCACCTTACCACCCGGCATACACCATGCATTGACTGTAGGATCATTAACGAGGTTAAATTCCCACTGATAATTCTTAATTTCTGTGCTATCCGAAGTTGTGCTTAAATACGTTTCTACGGCATGCGAGATTCTCACACCAGCGTTTGTTACCATTTGTTTACTGCTTCCAGCACTTACTACATTTGAAGAATCAAGGAAAGTAGAGTATGAAGTCAAACTCATAGCCACTAACTCACTTTCGGGTAATAGTTTCATTTGCCGGCGTCCTGTAAGTGGCACGGTTGCACAAGCATACAGCATTAGACTCACACAAATTATAACACCAATTTTGTTGTTCATACTTCTCTTTTGTATTGATTAATCAATTCTTATTCCAAATATCTTGAATTCCTTCTAATACCAAGTATAAAAGACTGGTAATGCTTATGTGATTGTCTCAAAAAATCTAACTTCGCCTCTCTAAAAAAAGCAACATGACACAAAAGGAATACATCGATAAGAACCAAGAACGTTTTTTAAACGAATTGTTGGACTGGCTGCGTATACCATCTATAAGCGCTGACCCAACTTTCTCCGATGATATACAACGCGCTGCAGAATTTGTAGCGGATAAACTTAGGTCTGTTGGCGCTGAAAATGTTTCCATTGAAAAGACTGCTGGCAATCCGATTGTTTATGCGGACAAAATGATAGATCCTTCAAAGCCTACTGTATTGGTTTATGGCCATTATGATGTACAACCTTCTGTACCGGATGAATTATGGGACACGCCTGCTTTTGAACCAACTATACGTAACGGTAACATTTATGCCCGTGGCGCTTGTGATGATAAAGGTCAAGTGTACATGCACGTAAAGGCTTTTGAGACAATGATGCAAACCGATTCTCTCGCATGTAATGTTAAGTTCATGATTGAAGGAGAAGAAGAAATTGGGTCGACAAACTTGAGTATCTATGTACGAGATAACGTTGAAAAATTAAAAGCAGATGTTGTGCTTGTTTCTGATACCGGCATGATCGCAAATGATATTCCAAGTATTGATACCGGATTAAGAGGATTAAGTTATTTACAAGTTGAAGTTACTGGTCCAAATATTGACTTGCACAGTGGCACTTATGGAGGTGCTGTTGGCAATCCGATAAATGTGCTTTGTGATATGATTAGCAGTCTGCACGATGAAAACAGACACATTACGATACCAGGATTTTACGACAATGTTGTTGACGTTAGCGCTGAAGATAGAGCTAAAATGGCCAAGACACCATTCAGCCTTGATGCGTATAAAGCTGAGTTAGATGTTAATGATGTTTTGGGTGAAGCTGGTTATTCTACGATTGAAAGAACAGGCATTCGTCCAACTTTAGACGTGAATGGTATTTGGGGAGGATATATCGGTGAGGGGGCAAAAACGGTTTTACCAAGTAAGGCTTACGCTAAAATATCGATGCGATTGGTTCCAAATCAATCCTCTGAAGCAATTTCTAATTTATTCAAGAATCACTTTGAAAAAATCGCTCCTAAATCGGTTAAAGTTGACGTGAGCATTCATCATGGTGGTGAGGCTGCCGTTACGCCTACAGATAGTAATGCTTATAGAGCTGCCAGCAAGGCGATGGAAACTACGTTTGGCAAGAAACCAATTCCAACACGTGGTGGTGGAAGTATTCCGATTGTAGCCTTGTTCGAAGAGGTTTTGGGTCTAAAAACAGTATTGTTGGGCTTTGGATTGGACAGTGATGCGATTCATTCTCCAAACGAAAAATACGGCATATTCAATTTCTATAAAGGAATTGAAACCATTCCATACTTCTTTAAATACTTCGCTGAAGCGTAGGTTGCCCGAGAGGTTTATGGTTGGTATTCGAATGCGCCTGCATCCGGAGTACCATTGCGTAATACTTCGTCAAAATCACGTTGAATGCCTAGCGTGTTCACACCGATGTCTATTGCTCCCGAAGTAGCTTGTATGTGATAATCGTGCTGCAAAATGTTTACAAACGCCGGACTGATATTGACAATGTTATTGGTATGTAATCCAACGAACTTTCTTTCTGTACGCGCTAGATTATTGTTGAACAACGTATCACCAAAAAATGCGGTGTCACGGACATCTTTAAATATCCCCAGTGATACTTCTTCCTGTAAACCGCCATCAATGATGCAGTTCTGTACATCATACTCCATTCTAAATATTTCAGTAATCTGAAAGAACTCATTTATCTGGACGTTGTTTAATGCAAATGTTGGGTCTCGTCTACTAAAGTCGAAGTTATACGTTGTAAAATTACAATGCTTCAAATCATAACGTCCGCCCCATAATCCTAAAAAAGTGTAACGCCCGCAATTCGTAAACACACTATTGCTTGCCTCGATGTAAGCCGTTTTTCCTGATAACCCATCAAAACTCATGTTTCGAATCTCAGTATTCTCCACTATTACATTGGGAGAACTATTGGGAAAATCTTGTATATCACTGCTGTCGCAATAGATACCAACCGTACCATTTTTTATTTCAGCGTGCTTTATTGAATTGTTTTTGCTGAGGTAATCCAACCAAATACCTCCCCATTGGCCGGAAACTTCTTCAAACTGAGGCTGCAACCTATCTCCTTCAAAGCGGACTTTTTCATCTTTAGTTCCTTCAATAATCAAGGTGCCTTCTACGTACAACCAGGATCGTGGGGCAAAATGCATTTTTACGCCTTCTTTTATCGTAAGCGTACAATTCTCAGGAACATACAGATAGCTATGAACGACATATGGTTTGACTTTGTCGTCCAACACCGCATCGCATAGTGTATCACGCAAGAAATAATGTGCGTCTTGTCCCCATGCAATCAATTGCACATTTTGTTGGTTTCCATTTGTTGAAATTTGAATAGAGTCTCTGACAATTAAGGGTAGAGATTGTGGGTCATTGTTTGGGTCTACAGACAACTCAACAAAAACAAAAACCGAATCATTTCCTCTAATTAATATATCATTTACCTCCGGCCCAACTTCACCATCTACATTGATTCTAAAAACTGAATTGTTGCCGCCTGAGAGTTTGAAGTTTGTCTTAACCGACTTACTATAAGGATTTACCACAACGAACTGATGATTGACTGATAAAGGTATTCGTGGAATATTCGACGCAAATACAGTGTCGAAGAAAACCGTATCTGAACTAAAATTAAGTGTAGCGTCAGTATTGGTTAAAAAGGTGTTGTCGTCTTTACAACTCGAGAACAACGAGAAAAAAATTGTTCCTAAAAAAAGTCCTAAAACCAAGCGATTCGACATAGCGCAAATGTAAAGTTTGTATTGGATAACAACGCTTAAATTGATAGACTGTTGCATTGGGATGATGATATCTATTCAGGAATTGCTATGAAATTACATTGCAATTAAAACCAAATCTTATGAAATATATCTGTTTGTTATTTACCCTCTATTCTGTAATGTTATTGGACATTCAACTTTATGCGCAACAGGACAGCACCATCGACGACGCTGGTGACATTGCCTTTGTGGCGTGGAGTTCTTCTGTTCAAGATGGCTTCGCGTTTGTGTTGTTGGATGATTGTCCAAATGCAACTGCAATTAAATTTATTGATGAAGAGTGGACAGGATCTTCGTTCTATACTTCCAACGGAGAAGGGGAAAACACATGGACAAATTCAACCGGGAGTTTTGTATCAAAGGGCACCGTAATTATTATCGAAAATGCCGACAATAATCCAACCGTTAACATTGGGACAATATCAGAATCGGACGCTGGATTTGATATTGCAGCAAGCTCACCTGACCAAATATTTGCCATTATTGGTAGTAGATCCTCTCCCACTTTTTTAAGTATGATTGGTCATACTACGTTACCAAACAACGGAACGGGATCTGTTCAAACATTAAGTGGCACCGGTCTAACGTCTGGCACAAACGCTATATACTTGACCTCTGAAGCAATATATACAGGAAACACCAATTGTAATTCATTAACTGCATGTAATCAAATGCTTAACGCCTCAAGTAATTGGCAAACTATATCAGGTAGTGTTACTTTTCCAAGTGATGTTGATTCGGGTTTTGGCGGAACTGCGTTGCCCGTTTCATTAACGACGTTTGACTATTCTGCTTCAGGGAATTCGATTTATTTAAGGTGGTCAACGGCTCAAGAATTAAACAATAAAGGGTTCAACATTCAACGTAAAACACAATCTGAATCATGGGAAACAATTGGTTTTGTGTCGGGGCACGGAACGACTTATAATTCGACCAATTACGCTTTCAGCGACGCGCTATTGGATCTAGGATTACACTATTTTTATCGGTTGGTACAAATAGATTTTGATGGCGCGGTAGCGTTTAGTAAGATTTTAAGCACCTCGATTGCCCAGCTACATGACTTAGGTGTTTACTGGTACAAAAGCCCATCAGGACTCCACATTGTCTCAAGCAGATACAACATAGAAGACGTTTATATTGTTGATTGTTTGGGGAAATTGGTGACAAAAAAACGTTGTTTTGGGGCCGAAGTTAGCTTCACAAATCAATTGATTCAAAAGGATATACTTTATGCAATAGTCGGGTTGGAAAACACAACCGTAATACTCAACATTGTTCTGACAGACGATTCTTAATTGAGCTTATCCAACAAATCGTCAACAACTGACTTTGCACGCTTCCCACCATAGACGACCGAATACACAAAATCGGCAATAGGCATGTCTACTTTGAGTTCTTGATTCATTTCATAAACTGTCTTTACCGCATAATACCCTTCTGCAACCATGTTCATTTCCAGTTGAGCGGATTTAACAGAATACCCTTTACCCAGCATGTTGCCAAAAGTTCGGTTTCGACTGAACTGAGAATAGGCAGTTACAATAAGGTCCCCTAAATAAGCTGAATCATCAATATCTCTTTCGATGGGATGAACAGCGGCAATAAATCTTTTTATCTCTCGAATTGCGTTGGAGACCAACACGGCCTGAAAATTATCGCCAAATCTCAATCCATGACAAATACCAGCCGCTATAGCGTATACATTTTTTAGAACTGCGGAATACTCTGTTCCATAAATATCATCGGTAGTACTTGTTTTGATAAAACGCCCTTTGAGCACATTTGCGATTGCATTTGCAGCCTCATTGTTTTCGGATCCGATGGTTAAATAACTTAATTTCTCCAGAGCCACTTCTTCTGCGTGGCATGGGCCTGTTATTACACCTATATGTTGACTATCTACGTCGAGTGCGCTTTTAAAATAATCTCCTAAAATTTCACTCGTTCTTGGGATTAATCCTTTAACCGCTGAAACCACAATTTTATTGGCAAACAGTTTCTTATCACATCCATTCAAAGTGTCATACACAAATGCCGATGGAATTGCGAGGATGATAATATCAGACTGCTTCAGGCTCTCTTCAAGATCATTGGAAACTACGAGACGGTCAAATTCAAAACTTACTGAGCTTAAATAGTCCGGATTGTGCTTATGTGTATTGATATAATCAACCTTCTGTGGGTTTCTTAACCACCAAGACACATTTTTAGGTTGGGTATTGTCAAGCAATATCTTAACAATAGCTGTTGCCCAACTTCCTCCACCAATTACTGATATAGATAAACCTTGTTTATTCAAGGCTACGAAATAACGCTTCGAGACCCAGTTTACAAAATTATCGTCCTAGTTGGCCGAAATAGTGACTTCTCCTGTGTTGTAAAAATTCAAGATTGTTCGGCTGTACACAAGTTGGAAGCGGGCTCGTTCCAAGTCGTTTTTAGCTTGACTCCAATCGTTTAACGCCAATATCATTTCCGCTGTTGTAGCTACACCAGCATTCGCTGACTTTAGAACAAACGCGTAATTCTCACTTTGCGCTTTTTCATTTTCTACTGCAGACCCGTATGTTGCAAGTCCATTTTCAAAATCAGTATATGCTTGAAGAATATCTGTTCGAAGTGAAAATCGAGTTCGTTCAAGATTGTTAGCCGCTTGTTTTGCTAACAACTTAGATTCGGTAACACTTGCTCGCGCTTGGTTGTTGTTAAATATTGGTACCGATAAACTTAAACCAGCCGCTTGTCCGAAATTGTCTTTAGCCTGTTGTCCGAATGCGGATACCCTTGTGTCGTATGAGGTGAACTCGGTAAGTACAGGTTCGTTACTACCAGCTACGTAACCAATTGGGCTTGTATATTTTGCTGGATTAAAACGCTCAAGTCTGGATTCAGAATAAAGGGTGTTTACGTTGGCAAAAACCGCAACTCTTGGGTAGAATGCGCTTTTTGCAATATCAATACTTAGCTCAGATGATCTTACTTGGGTCTCTGCAAGTTTAATATCGGGCATGGTAGCAGCGGCGTTATTAATAATGCCAGCAACAGACCAATCTGATCCAACCGACACCGCATCAATTTTTGGTGCCACAATTTCAAAATTTTCCGTTTCAATTTGCATTAATTGTTTTAATCTCAAATAAGCCATTCTTATAGAACCCGTAGCATTTTGAATGTTCATTCTATCTCGCGCGTCTTGCGCTTTCAAATTCAAATACTGTCTCTGGTTTGTCGCTCCAGCTTCGTACAACTTTTTGGCTTGATCGAGTTGCGTAATTGTAGACTTGTTTATCACTTCAAAATTATTCAACTGGTTTTGAGCAAAAATGATTTGTAGAAATGCATCTGCCACAGCTAGCGCGATTTGATTCTCAATCGTTTGTGACTGCAACTTGGACCTTAACAACTCATTATTAGACCGTTGGATGGTATTTGAAATTCTTTTGCCATTATAAACAATTACGCTACTGGTTAACGAAAAATTATTCGATTGGATGCTTTGTGTTACATATTGATTGGTAAAAGGGTCGATAGAACGACCAAAATTGTAATTATGTGATGCACTAGCGTTTAACACAGGAAATCTATCCCATTTATCCTGGTCAAGTGCATTTTGGGCCCGCTGTACATTTAGAATCTGATCTGCTACCGATAGGTTCTGAGAAAGCGCATAAGTAACACAGTTCTCTAGCGTCCAACCTTTACCGTTATTCCGAAATGTTGAGTCGCTCTGTGCGTTTGCAAATAGCATGCAAAGTAGAACAGGAGCAACTGTAAAAATATATCTCATTAGTTTTATTATTAAGCAAAGCTAACTGCCTTGCGAATTTGAGCATTTATGAATCGACAAAGCCAATTATTATTTCTATATTTTACATAGAATTCAATTAAACTTGAACCTTGAACTGGTATTCCCACAGTGCTAATTTAATTAAGCCTTTTTATCCAGGTTTAACATGGCAGATTAAAACATCTGAAAGAAAGGTATATCTCACTTTTGACGACGGTCCGAGTCCAGAAGTAACGCAATATGTTTTAGGTGTTTTAAAAGAATACGGATTTCATGCAACTTTTTTTTGTATCGGAGAGAATGTGATTAAACATCCTTCCATTTACGCTTCTATTCTGGCTGAGGGTCATTCTGTCGGAAACCATACGTTCACGCACTTGAATGGTTTTAAAAATCGCAATGATATATACCTCCTAAATACGGCTGAAGCAGCAAAACAGATCGATTCTAAACTCTTTCGACCACCTTACGGGCGGATTAAATTTGGACAATCGCGGGTTTTAAAGCAACAGTACAAAATCATTATGTGGTCCATTCTTTCTGGTGATTTTGATGAGAACTTGGACCTCAAGAATGCCGAACGGAGGATAAAATCACTCACCAAACCAGGATCTATTGTTGTTTTCCATGACAGTAACAAAGCGCTTAAAAATCTAAGGCACCTGCTGCCGATTTACTGCGCATATTTAAAAGCAAACAACTACACTTCGTGTCAATTATCATAGGCCTTTCTGTCGTTGTTATTGCTGTATTTTTCAGTATACAGGTGCTTAGTTTAATTATTATAAATAGGAGACCAACCCTTTCGACTTCAAATTTCGAAACGCTGCCTAAAGTTTCAATACTACTTGCAGCTAGAAATGAGGAAAAGCTAATTAAACGGAATCTTGACGCAATTAGTAACCTTAATTATCCCTCAGACAAATTAGAAGTTCTAATTGGAAACGATGATAGCACAGATGCCACCGCACAAATCATTTCTGAGTTTATCGCTGATAAGCCAAGTTTTAAACTTTTTCATGTCTCCCAACGACTTGGTAAAGCACGAGGTAAAGCAAATGTGTTGGCGCATCTTGCACATCAGGCTTCCGGGGAATTTTATTTCATCACGGATGTGGATGTAAAGTTGCCGAGCAAATGGATCAAGTCGTTAATTCAACAGTTTGATCCGGATGTTGGTATTGTATCTGGAACAAGTACCTGCGAGCCGATTGGCACAACCTTTTCCATCATGCAATCCGTAGATTGGTTGCACTTCATGGGGTACATTCAAAGCTTTGCCAATATAGGTATTGCTTGCACTTCGGTAGGCAACAATATGGCTGTTCGAGCAAATTGTTATTGGGAAACAGGCGGCTATGAACATATAGACTTCTCTATCACGGAGGATTACAAGCTGTTTAAAGAAGTAACTTCTCGCGGTTGGGCATGGAGAACTACATTGGATTCGGAAAGCTTAGGTTTGGCTTATTACATCCCAACGCTGTTTGAAATGTGGCATCAACGTAAAAGATGGTTAATTGGTTCTCGTGAATTACCAATACTCTGGAAGTTCTTAATTATTCTGTATGGATTGTTCGCACCAGCTTTAGTTGTGCTGGCAATATTTGCTCCTTTGCACGCATTGTGTCTTTGGTTACTTAAACTCACAGTGCAATCCATTTATATCAATCGATTAAGCACACTTGTTGGCCTTCCACATTTTAAGGTATCTCATTTACTCCAATATGAAATTTACCTCGTAGTCAACACGGTTTGTACCGTTGCGTTTTATTTCTTGCCAATACAATCTGTTTGGAAAGGTCGAACATACCATAAATCCGATTTAAGCTAAATTTGAAACATGTACCCAAAACTGTTTAGTTTTCGCACACCAGAATTTTTACGTGGTTTCCTTCCAGTTGAAATCACACTGTATAGTTACGGATTGATGATTGCTATTGGGATACTCGTATCGTATTGGTTTGTACATAGACGTACCAAGCATTTTGGAATTACGAAAGATCAACTGTCGACCATGTTTATTTGGTCGATTTTCGCTGGATTTGTTGGTGGAAAGTTGTTTTACTTTTTGGAAGATTTTTCGAAGTATGCTGAAAACCCATGGCTATTGCTAAACATCACGGGTGGCGGGTTTGTCTTTTACGGCTCCGTAATTTTTGTTATACCCGTTTTGATACTTTGGCTTAGGAAGAAAAAGATTGCGATTAGACCCTTTTTAGACGTCATCGCATTTGTAGGCCCAATTATTCAGGTTTTCGGCCGTGTTGGTTGTTTTCTTGCTGGATGTTGTCATGGAAAGGTTTGCAACAACATATTGGGAGTTACCTTTTCACATCCTGATAGTTTAGCAAATCCTAAAAACGTACCGTTATATCCAACCCAATTGTTTGACATAGGAATCAATTTGGTCATAATACTATGTTTATTGTGGTATGAGAAAAAGAAGCAATTCTCGGGACAGTTAATGCTAATCTATTTAATGATGTATGCTGTAGGTCGATCAATAAACGAAATTTTCAGAGGTGATGAAGAGCGTGGTTTTTTGTTTAATGGGTTACTCTCTCATTCGCAATTTATAGCTATTTGCATTTTTGCTATTTGTACATTGGTATGGTTCAGGTGGAAAACGCTTAGTGATGACAAGCTTTAAACTGACTCTAAAATAGTTCGGAATGCGATTACCTTGTCACCATATTTAGCAACGGTTTTCGCTTTTAGTGCGGGACCAAAATCCACACTGTATTCTTGAAGATCTGAACGTTTTTCAAGTTTATATTGAATATTATAGCTCGTTCCGGTATCTGCTGAGCCATGTGGATCGATTTGGAACATTTCATTTGATATGAACTTTCCAGTCGCCATTACCTCAGGCAAATGTGTAGACTTCATCCATTCGAGCCATTCTGCTCTTATAGAATCTTCTACCAAACAAGTAACACTATAAACAATCATTGCGGAGAGAGGGATTTGAACCTTCTTTTCTAAAGTCTTGAAAGCCAAGTGTTTTAAGTACTTTGCTTCTCAGTGGGGTTACGATTTGGACAAGTTGTCTCCGGTAGAGGGCTTCTTCGAACTTGCTCAAACTTTCGCCTTGATGCGAAGGTATACAAAAGCGTTTAGTAGCATTATGTTTTAGTGAAATAGTGTTTATTCGAACTTTTCCTTCTTTTATTGTGTCACATATTTATGCTATATTTGTGACGCGTATTGATGCAAAAGATGTCGGATAAAGAAGAAAATATTGAAAAGTATATCAAGTCTAAAGCAAGGGGAACTCTACTGTTCCCTGAGGACTTTATGAGCTATGGTACTTCAGTAGCAATTCGAAAATCACTTCAAAGAATAAAAGAAAAAGGAATTATTAGAAGAGTTGCACATGGTATTTATGTTCGACCTAAAATCAACCAATTAATCGGAGAAATATTGCCTACTACGGAAGAAGTAGCCAAAGGAATTGCAAAGCGAGACAAAATAAAAATAGTGCCTACAGGAACATATGCCCTATATGCATTAGGGTTGAGTACGCAAATTCCTTTAAATCTAGTTTTTCTCACAGACGGAGCCCCAAGGATTATAAAAGTAGGAAAGCGAACAATTAAATTAAAGAAAACAACTCCTAAGAACCTTATGGCTAAAGGTAAAATAAGCGGATTGGCAATCCAAGCACTACGAGAAATAGGAAAAGGCAAAGTGTCAGAAGATGAATTGTCTCAAATAATGAAGATATTAGAAAAGGAAGATATTTTGCTCTTAATACATGACTCTACTCTTGCTCCGGAATGGATTCGACAAATATTAAAGAAAGCAATAAATGAATAAATTCTTGGGTCTATCCCCAAAGGATAAAATCCAAATTCTTCAAGCTACAGGTGAGCACGTAAACCTTCCGGCGTATGCCGTTGAAAAAGACTGGTGGGTGGTTCAGACGCTCTCTATACTATTTGAATTACCCATTGGACAACACCTTGTATTTAAAGGTGGAACATCATTAAGTAAAGCTTGGGAGCTAATAGAAAGGTTTTCAGAGGATATCGATTTAGCCCTAGACAGATCATTTCTAGGGTTTGAAGGTGACTTGAGCCGGAGTCAAAGAACTAAACTGAGAAAAGCCGCTAATTCATATATTACCGGAAACTTGTTCAAAGAGTTAGAGAAAGCATTTGAGGCTAAAGGTTTGACAGGCGTAAAAATTGAACTTGAAGAAATTACATCGTCAGATCAA
>JBLING010000003.1:0-31913 GCA_047639155.1 bacterium | reverse complement strand
TCTCGATGAGTTTTGCTATAAACTGAACCGTCGTAACTTTGGGAATAGGCTTTTTGATAGGTTAACTTTAGCTTTGGCTAAGACTTACGGGTAGACTAACGGATAAGCAGATTCTTTAATTACTCCTTTTGGCGAAACTCGGCCTAAAGTGTATTTGCCGTTGCTGGAGTTTTTGTATTTGAAGTACAAATAGCCATTAACGTTGGTTAAATCTCGAAATGACGAGCCTATTATAGAAGTTGAACGGAGCTGGGTTAAGTTGGTTGACTCGGTGGATAAATCCGTATTCCAAAGTTGTGTTCCGTTTATAACATTATTTGAAAGAATAAAGAGTTTGTCGCTAGTAGGTGTAAGCACGTTGGGTGATGAACTCCCTGGTATTTGCCCTGTTAATGTTAACCATTGAAAACTGGGTTCTTCACTGATAGAAACAGTGCCTAATTCTCTCCCAAGGATGTCGCTGTAAGACATGGTAAATAGATTATCTCTTACACGTATTATTGGGGTTGTATTGGAGCTTAAGCCACCCTCGGTCACGTCTTCGACAATTTGCGTTTTATTGGTTAATAAGTTGATGTAGAATAACTCTGACCCTACATCAGCACGATAACCATTAAAAAATAACTTGTTATCCGAAACTACGAAACCTTGACCCGTGGTGTAAATGGAGTCGTTCGTAAAGTAGTCGAATGTCTCAATTTTGTAATTCGCTAAATCCACCTTCCAGAAGTACCTGATGTCGGCTGGGAATGGAGCAATAGTAGTGAAGTACAGACTACCATCATTAATATGCAGGTAGTTTGGTCGGTGATTCCAATCTGGTAACCCAGATCCACCAGCGTAAACTATTTCTAAATCGTCATCCTGCGTATGTGCCATCCATATTTCTGAACCAAAGTGGCCATTTGTAACGAAATAAATACTGTCGCCTGAAACCAAATGATCAACACTCAAGCCAAGGTAATTTGGGTTTCCCCCAATATAGACAGATGGAAATTGAACCAAGTTTTCGGCCAGTATATCGTAACGGAAAAGTGATTTGATTTTTGTACTGCTCAGTCTAGCGGTAAAAAAGATACTTTCACCAACCGAACTTATATCGTCTACTTCAATCAAGCCGACACTGTCGTGGAGCCTCAGACTTGATGAAGTCCCTGTGAATTTGTCAATAATTGATAGTCTATACGTCTCGTTGTTTTCCGTAAACACAACAAGACCGTTATTCGTGACAACCGAAAACTTAGGTATGTCAGTCGTGTCGCGAAAACGCATTTTTGAAACTTGACCTGTTGTAATGTTATGTTTTAAAAGCGACTCTCCATAACGAAAGTCTTTCGTAAAGTAAAAGATGGAATTACCAAAAATTTTGATGTTGTAATTACTTGCGAGCAAGGTGATGGTGTCATCGAGATTGTATTTAACTGGATACGTTCCTGTTTCTGTTCCATTTGATCGCCATACCAAGTAACCTTTTAAAGTGTCTAAAATTGTGAAGTACAATAGTGAATCTGCATATCCAATAATTTTAGTAGCTGAAAAAGTTCCATTTGGCGTTATATCCTTTAAGACCTTTGTGCCAGACTTAGTTCCATCACTGTACCATAGTTCAGAACCTAAAGAGTCGTCAACGGCAACAAAGAATATTCCTTGCCCATCAGATGTTATGTAGTTAAAATAGTTTGCCTGGGAATTTTCAACCGTACAAATGTCTTTTACTAGCCGTTGGGTGAAAATTTGGCCATAAGCACATGTACATATTGTGATTGTGCAAAGAGTCAAGAAGAAACGAGACAACTTGGTTTTCATGGCTAGCCAAAGTTAATGGATTTGAATGTAAAATGTAAAATGTTGAAGTAACTAAGCTAAGCTGGTCATTCAGAGTAATGTCGTAGGAAGAGCGAAGGATGAAGAAATGTAAAATGTAAAATTCTGAATGTAAAAGGGGTTCGCTATGATGGCTATTCAGTGTGATGATGTAGAAAGGGAGAAGAATTAGGTTTAATTCTTCATCTAATCATATGTTCATTGTTTAATAAACTTCCCACTCAAAGCATCACTAACCTTAATGATATACATCCCATTTGAAAGGTTTGAGACATCAATTTGTGGGACTTGTTTTTCAGATGCGCCACTGTAGACTTTTTTGCCTAGCAGGTCATAGATTGCGATATGTGTAACTGCACCTTCTGTCTTTGCTGAAG
This sequence comes from bacterium, assembly GCA_047639155.1. Lineage (GTDB taxonomy): Bacteria > Bacteroidota > Bacteroidia > NS11-12g > UBA9320 > UBA987. The sequence continues at coordinate 29,712 of JBLING010000003.1, read as the reverse complement.
TTTGCCAAACTACATTAATTACAGTGCTTGATGGATTTGGGAAAACGGTTAAACTATTATGTCCGTCTGAAGAAGTCGGTTCGGGTTCAATAAAGAACAATTCTCTACCAATTGTTTCGTCTCTAGCGGTAAAGTAGAATTTTTCATTTACAATGATGAAGTCCTCTGGATTACTGCCTCGTTCCCCTTCATATAAATCCTCGACAACTCTAGCACCATCGACACTGTTGTCTGATACGTACAATTCAATTCCAAATTCTGGATGTTCGGCACTAAAGTAAAATTGATTATTGAAGGCTGTGTAATTCAAGATTTCTGACGATCCATTAACACCTTCAAGGTCTCTAACAATTATCGTCGTTTCCGGAGTCATGTTCGTTTTCCAGAGTTTTGTTCCACTATCTTGATTTGTAACCCTGAAATAGAGGAAGTCATCCGTACCAGCAAGCAGTTTAACTTCATTGTTGAGGCCATCAACTTGGGCAACTCCGAAATGCCTATTTGTGCCGGCTGGAGTCCCATCGGATGAAAAAATAGAACGCCCATTTGTGCCATCGTCAGCGATAAAGACAAGTTTGTTTTTATATATCGTCAACGAAGTAATTCCTGAACTGTTAAGACCGGAGTTGACGTCTACCGCAATCTTTGTCCCTTCAACGGTTCCATCCGTAACCCATAGTTCAGCACCATAAAGATTATATCCGACAAAATAAACGAGACCATTAAGAAAAGTGAAATCAATTTTACCAAGGTAACATGGGCTTAGGCATACGTTTCTCAAATAATACGTCCCTGCGGTTGACCCGTCAGAATACCAAAGTTCTTGATTGCCATTAAAATCATTAATAGTGAACAAGATTCCATCATTATATGCCGTAATATTTTCAATTCTAATACGGGTGTTTAGGAATTTCTTAATCTCGATTGTTTTGGGTATTGTGCTTGTAGCGAAGACAGCTTGAAGCACGCGCCTCCCTGTATTATCATCAAGAGAATAAAAGAAAATACCATTGCTAGTTCCGAAAGATTTTAATTGAACATACACAAGTTGGCCAACAGGGATTACCCGAATAGGTGCGGCATCAGTTGATTCCTTTAGCCACAACATTACTTCTTTGCTTGTATCCGCTGCCATGTAAAATATGCGATCATCTGTTGATCCCAAGATTTGTGTGGAATTGGACCAGGTGTAAAAGTCACGATTGGCGTTAAATGTTATGGGGGACGGATCTTTAGCGTCTTCAAGGCTCCATATCTGACTTGCAGTCTCAAAGTCACGTGCAATAAACAATAGGCTGTTGTCATGTGCTGTAAGATTTACAGGTTCAGATGAACCAGTACAGCACGAATCAAAATAGACCGGCTGGGTTCCGTTGGCCGAACCATCCGTCTTCCATATCGAAAGACCATATAAAACACTTTCTATAACAAAAACGAGGTCTGTTGTTGTCCTCACCAATTCATCGGGGTAATTGCCATTGTAAGATGGGATGTCTGCCAGTATTGCGGTGCCTTCCGGTGTTCCATTACTCTTCCATAGGTGTGATACGTAATTGTCATCAAGTACCGTGAAATAGGCATCCCCATTCCATACATGAAAAAAGTCTTCACCGTATTTTGGACGTTGATCGATGTCTAGAAAAAACTCAATTTTCCCCGTTTGACCATCGATATAATACAAGTTGTTCTGGCCAGTCCCGAAAACGGTAAAGAATAATTTATTGTTTAAAACCCCTTTAAAATCTGGGCCGTTAAAGGCCGAGATATTTTTAATTGGAAATGTTCCAGAAGCAGTACCATCACTCTGCCAAACATCGTTGTTCGAATTAGTATCAGAACCATTGAAATATATCAAATCATTAAATACAATAAGGTTATTTACCTCATCCAAAAATCTGTCAGGCCTGAAAACCTTGATTTTTTTGGTTCCCTCTGGCCATCCGTTGGTCTTCCATAATTCATAAGCACTACTGTCCCCTCCACAAATGTAAAACAGCTCGTCATTGAGATTGACAAGATTGCTTGGATCTCGATTTACTCCAAACTTGCTGGTTGAATTTGTAATTACGCGTGTATTTTCAACTGTTCCATCCGTAGCCCAAAGAACGAACCCTAAAGAATCGGAAGGATGCGTTTGTGTGAAATAAAATTGATTCTGAATATACTGCGGTTTGTAATGCTCTTCAACGAAATGATTGCTGGGGACAAGAGAAAAGGTTCCGGTTTTAGTCCCATCAGTCCGAAAAAGTTTACGAACCCCTTCGGAATAACCATGAAAGTATAACAAGTCATCTGCGACATAATACAATGAAGATCCGTAAATATCTGCCGAGCTTGAGTCTAAAATTGGATGCGTTCCATTGAGTGTTCCATCGGTAACATAAAAATAGCTATCGAAACTAAAATAAAGTTTGTCCTTGAACGCAAATAAGGCGCTTGCACGTTCGATAATTTTACCATCACCTAGGTCGACCGGTTGTGTTCCTTCGTAAGTCAAGTCTGTCTGCCAAAGTTCTTTGCCAGAAGCCGTAAAATATATGACATCGCCAATTTGGGTAAGATTTGAAGGATTAATGGTTTTCGCCGAAGAGGATTCGGTCCAAATATCTTTAACCAACTTTATGGTTTGTGAATAACCTGAAAATGAGGTAAAAACGCATAGAGCAACAAGCAATAGTGAAGTTTTGTTCAAAATGCGACACTTGGTGTTCATGATACAGTGTATAGGTTGGTTTTCATGGTTAGCCAAAGTTAAAGGATTTGAATGTAAAATGTAAAATTCTGAATGTTGAAGGGCTTCGCTATGATTGCTATTCAGAGAGATGACGCAGGAAGAGCGAAGAATCTGTTGAATTTAGGTTGATTCGATATGATCATCATGTGGTCATAGAATTTCAACATTCCAACATTCCATCATTATCCTACTCCGTGTCAATCTTCATCCGCACCGTTTCAATTCGGTGGTCTTCCGAATGGAGGATGGTAAAGATAAAACGCCCTAAGTCAATGGTGTCACCTTCGTTCGGAATGCTTTGATGTTCGGAGATGATAAACCCGCCTAAGGTTTCATAGTCCCCTTCTGGAATCTTTAGATTGTATTTTTCGTTTAGAAAATCGACTTCCAACTTGGAGGATAATTCGTATTCTAAATCAGAGATTTTTTTGTCAATAACGTCGGTTTGATCATCGTGCTCATCTTCAATCTCACCAAAGATTTCTTCAATAATGTCTTCCGTGGTTACGATACCAGAAGTGCCACCAAACTCATCAACCACAACCGCAATACTCTTTCGATTGATGGTAAAGTCATTCAACATTTCATTTGCCAGTTTTGACTCATTTGTGATCAAAATTGGAATTAAAATGGAGCTAATGGTCTTCGGTTCTTTGAATAAATCGATGTGATGTACGTAACCAATGATATTGTCGATGGTTTCTCGATAGACCAATATTTTGCTATGCCCACTTTCCATAAAGACTTTAAGCAATTCTTCAACAGAGCTATTTAAGTCGATGGCCACCAAAGCAGTACGTGGTATCATGCACTCCCGGATTTGAACACTGCCAAAATCCAATGCATTTTTGAGAATATCCGTGTCTACGTCACGATCATCCTCGTGTTTGTGCTTCTGGCTTTCTGTTATGTAATGATCCAAGTCAAGGCGGCTAAACGTTGGGCTTTCTTCCGTGAATTCCTTTTTCAAAACCATGCGCAAAATGCGTTTCGCCATCCATAGTATAAATCGAACGATGGGGGAGAGCAACTTTGCGAAGAATTGAAAAGGGTAAATGAGTACACTTAGAATCCCAGTGGGGTTTATCCGAAACAAAACCTTTGGAATAAACTCTGCTAAAACCAAAACAACCAATGTCGAAATAAAGGTAATCAGCAACATTTGTCCGAGGCCTTCAAGGTGTAATCCAAAAATGTCCGACAAGCTTTTGTCCAATAGCTTCTCCATTGCCAATCCATAAATGACAATGGCTATGTTGTTTCCAACTAAAATCGTACTAATGAAACGAGAAGGAGTTTTGATGTATTTAGCACAAATCATCGCCCACTTCACACCCTGAACACTCTTTAGTTCAATACGAAGTTTGTTGGCAGATAAAAATGCGATTTCAAGCCCCGAAAAGAATGCAGATAAAAGCAGGGTAAGTAAGATGACTAAAAAGGAAGATTCCATAGTGCGTTACGCAATACAAAAGTATGGAAATAATCGAATTGTGATGCTTTCCTTGACCAAGTCAAAGACTTATTTTTGCGGCGATTTACTCATGGATAGAAAAGTTCGCGTTCGTTTTGCGCCTAGTCCTACTGGACCCTTACATATTGGTGGTGTTCGCACCGCATTGTATAATTATTTATTCGCTAAAAAACACGGCGGAGATTTCATACTTCGTGTCGAAGATACCGACCAGAAAAGGTTTGTACAAGGTGCTGAAGATTATATCAATGAATCATTAGAATGGTTGGGCATTGTTCCGGATGAAGGCGTACGCCAGGGCGGAGCCTATGCGCCATACCGTCAAAGTGAGCGTATGTCGATGTACAAACAGTACGCCGACCAGTTGGTTGAATCGGGTCATGCCTATTATGCGTTTGATACTTCTGAAGATTTAGATGAAATGCGGACAAAACTGGAGGCAGCTAAAATGCCAGCCAAGTACGATGCTAGTTCTAGAATGAGTATGAAAAACGCGTTGAGTTTAAGTCAGGACGACGTGAACCGACGCATGGAGAATGGTGAGCCATACGTGATTCGGATTAAACTGCCTCGAAAAGAAGAAGTACGGTTTCATGACGAGGTACGTGGTTGGGTTGTAGTACACACCAGCCAAATGGATGATAAAGTATTATTGAAACAAGATGGTTTGCCAACCTACCATTTAGCAAACGTGGTTGATGACCACATCATGGAAATTACACACGTGATTCGAGGTGAAGAGTGGTTGCCATCAGCACCTTTACACGTTCTGTTGTATAGATATTTTGGATGGGAAGAAACCATGCCTAAGCTCGCACATTTGTCTTTGTTGCTGAAGCCAGACGGCAAAGGCAAATTGAGTAAAAGAGATGGAGACAGATTGGGTTTTCCAGTTTTTCCGTTGGAATGGACGGATCCCAAAACCAAAGAAGTCAGTGCTGGATACCGCGAAAGTGGGTATTTACCAGACGCAGTTTTGAACATGCTTGTATTATTGGGCTGGCACCCTTCCGACAACCAAGAAGTGTTTAGCCTAGAGGAATTGGTTCAGGCCTTTTCACTTGAGAAAGTATCGAAAAGCGGAGCAAAGTTTGATGCCGACAAAGCCAAATGGTTTAACAACAGATATCTGCAGGCTATGGATAACGTGGATCTTGCAGCTTTAATCAAACCTATGGTAGATGTTAAAGGTTGGGAAACTACGGATGCGTATTTGTTAGACGTAGTGGCAATGGTGAAAGAGAAGGTGAATTTTGCACCTGAAATCCTTGAAGTGTCTGAATACTTTTTTACGAACCCAACATCTTACGACGAAAAAGCAGTCAGCAAAAAGTGGAAAGGCGAGATTCCAAATACAATACTAGAATTGTCTGATGTTTTCGCAGCGATGGATTCCTTTTCTGCGGATGATATTCAATCAAAGTTTAGTGCATTTGCTGAAGACAAAGGTGTGTCTCCGGGGTCGATAATGCAGCCACTGCGGTTGTCGGTTAGTGGATTGGCTGGTGGACCTCCAATATTTGAGATGCTTGCTTTATTGGGACAAGACCTTGTTGTTAGCCGAATGAAATCAGCGAACGATCAGATTACATCTAACGTTTAGTACAGTTTTACTGCTGTGTTTATTTCTTCAAGATCATTGAACCTGTTTCATTCGTAGCTTTGTTCTATGTCGCGTCCGTTATATAAAAATCGATATTTTGTGGTGTTTGTCGTATTGGCTGCGTGGCTAACGTTTTTCGATCAAAACAACTTCGTGTACCAGTACAAGCTGCGCAAGCAGATCACCGCATTGGAAGTAGAAAAGGAATTTTATCAATCCGAAATCATAAAACTTAAAGAGCAGAAGAGGCAATTAAGCACCGATGAGGAAATGCTTGAAAAATTTGCCCGTGAGCAGTATCTGATGAAAAAGAAGGATGAAGTGTTGTTTCTCTTGAAGGAGGAAGACTAGCGGTTGCTACGCCTTTTTATTCACCCTTTTTGGTCTAATTCACAACAGTAAATAAACCTAATTCCAGTTATCTTTGCGGCTCTTAAAATCGCAATGTCAAAAAAGATTATTTATACCAAAACCGACGAAGCGCCAATGTTGGCGACGTTTTCATTTTTACCTATTGTTCAAGCATTTACTTCAGCCGCAGGTGTTGAAGTCGAAACAAGAGACATCTCACTTGCAAGCCGTGTATTGGCTCAGTTTCCAGAGTACTTAAAAAAAGAACAGCGAGTTGGAGATCACTTGGCTGAACTTGGAGAATTTGCCAAGCAACCCGATGCGAACATCATTAAATTACCCAATATTTCGGCGTCGGTCCCACAACTGAAAGAGACGATTATTGAATTGCAATCGAAAGGATATGCAATTCCAGATTATCCTGAAGATCCAGAAACGGATGAAGAGAAATCCGTCGCGGCGAAGTATAACAAAGTAAAAGGAAGTGCGGTAAATCCAGTTTTGCGTGAAGGTAATTCTGATCGGAGAGCACCAAAAGCAGTAAAGAACTATGCCAAGAAAAATCCACATCGGATGGCTGCTTGGAGCAAAGACAGTAAGACCCATGTCTCAACAATGCGCAATGGTGATTTTAGATCAAACGAAAAATCTGTAACTATACCAAATGCAACGACGTTCAGAATTGAACACGTGGGTGCTTATGGAACTGTGAAGGTCTTGAAAGACAATGCACCGTTATTAGCAGGAGAAGTGATTGATGCCACCGTTATGAGTAAAACGGCATTGATGTCTTTTTTGAAAAATGAAATTGACGACGCAAAATCAAAAGGCGTGTTGTTTTCATTACATATGAAAGCGACAATGATGAAGGTATCAGACCCAATTATATTTGGTCACGCCGTGACCGTTTTTTTTGATGCGCTAGTTGCAAAACACCAATCCACATTTGATTCTATAGGAGTCGATTTTAAGAATGGTTTTGGCGATTTGGTCAACAAATTGGGAGAACTTTCTGCAAATCAAAAGGCAGAAATTGAAACCGATATGCAAAATGCATTTGAAAACGGACCAGCGTTGGCAATGGTTAATTCAGACAAAGGAATTACCAATTTGCACGTACCGTCAGATATAATCATAGATGCATCCATGCCAGCGATGATTCGTAATGGTGGACAGATGTGGAATGCGGAAGGAAAAGCACAGGATGCCAAAGCAGTTATACCAGATAGTAGCTATGCGAGCGTTTATGACGCAACGATAGCGTTTTGTAAGCAGCACGGTGCTTTTGATCCAACCACAATGGGAACGGTACCAAACGTGGGTTTAATGGCACAAAAAGCCGAGGAATATGGTAGCCATGACAAGACGTTTGAAATAGAGTCCAACGGTTCAGTACGCGTTGTAGATGGCAATGGTAATGTGTTAACCGAACATGGGGTACAAGCTGGAGACATTTGGCGAATGTGCCAAGTAAAAGATGCACCAGTGCAGGATTGGGTGAAGTTGGCGGTTAGTCGAGCACGCGCAACTAAAGTGCCAGCTATTTTTTGGTTGGATAAAAGCCGAGCGCACGACGCAGAATTGATTAAAAAAGTGAATGTATATCTAACGGATCACGATACTTCCGGTTTGGAAATTCAAATTCTAAGCCCGCATGAAGCTACACTATATACACTTGATCGCGTTAGAAAAGGTTTAGATACAATCTCGGTAACAGGGAACGTATTGCGGGATTACTTAACGGATTTGTTCCCGATTTTGGAGTTGGGTACAAGTGCCAAAATGTTGTCCATTGTTCCTTTAATGAATGGGGGAGGCTTATTTGAAACTGGCGCTGGAGGTTCTGCGCCTAAACATGTACAACAGTTTGTTGAAGAAAATTACCTTCGATGGGATTCGTTGGGTGAATTCTTAGCTCTTGCGGTTTCATTGGAACATTTGGGGTCCACTTATAATAACCCTAAAGCAATTGTAATATCGGAAGCGCTAGACGAAGCAACGGAGAAGTTTTTGGAGAATGATAAATCTCCTGCGCGTAAAATTGGTAAAATTGATAACAGAGGTAGCCACTTTTATTTGGCGATGTATTGGGCAGAAGCGTTGGCGAATCAAAACCAAGATGCCGATTTGAAGTCGATGTTTACAAGCGTTGCTGCTGAGTTGAAAACCAACGAGGCAAAGATCAACGGTGAACTGATTTCTGTACAAGGCAGTCCTGTTGAAATTGAAGGGTACTATTTGCCAAATGAGGCGTTGACGGCGGAAGCTATGCGACCAAGTGGGACTTTAAATGGAATTTTAGGTAGATTGAAGTAAGGCAATTGGGTTGGTTATTCAGAGCCAACGACCGTAGGAAGTTGCGAAGAATCTGTTGAAGCGGGAACGATTGTTAAAATATCCCATGTATGAAGAGCGGTAAATTCGAGAGATGATATGAATCAAGTGTTGTGTGAGGCAATAGTTTCTCCGTAAATCTGCCTATGCTACGCGTCATTCAGAGCGAAGCGAAGAATCTCACAATAAATCCAATTTTTCTATGTCCTCCGTAAGGTCATGCCACATTGGATTAACTTGGGAAATCATATCGACTTTATATTATCTACTTTTACCTTTTAAGAATTTTTCAAAATAAATCGCATCATTTATATCATTAAAAGACTTGTAATAAACCAATTTTGAGATATTGTATTTCGAAGAAAAGCTTCTGGGGTAATACTTTGTCCTGTGTTGCCACAATCGGTATTTAATGTCACTTGTGACCCCAATATATAATACAGAACCAAACTGATTTGTAATAATATAAGTGAAGCCGCCTTTTGCTGTTAACATAAGTTGGTGAATTTGATGGATTGAAATATTAAGCAACGTAGTTAGGTGGAATTGTAATGGATCGATTAAACCTCCGTACGGAGATTCTTCGTATCCTCCTGAAGTCGGATCCTCTGAATGACGCTTAGTTAAAGCTGAACCAGAGAAATGACAGGTTGGAGATTCAAAAAGGGTGGAATGTTAATCGATCTTCGAAAGAGATTCTTCGCATTCTCCTGTGGTCGGATACTCAGAATGACGCGTAGGTAAACCACAACTAACAATGAAAATGCCATGACTATAATACCAAGGGATTTAGAATTAAACCTTAAGAATTAAAAATTACAATTAACTAACTCCACTCACAACCAACGCACGATCCACTTTCTTAATCATACCTTGCAGCGCACGACCAGGTCCAACTTCAATAAATTCAGTAGCGCCATCATCAACCATGTTCTGGACACTTTGCGTCCATTTAACAGGTGCGGTGAGTTGTGCGATAAGATTGCCTTTTATGGTTTGAGGATCAGTTTCCCCTTTGGTTGATACATTCTGGTATACCGGGCACGATGGAGGGTTGAATGTTGCATTGGTTATTGCAGCTGCCAACTCTGCCCTTGCAGGTTCCATAAGCGGAGAATGAAAAGCACCTCCAACAGGTAAAGGAAGCGCACGTTTGGCACCTTTTTCGAGTAATTGTTCGCATGCGATTTTAACACCTTCATTGCTGCCAGAAATAACCAACTGCCCTGGGCAATTGTAATTTGCAGGAACAACAACTTCGTCTGTAATGCTATTACAAACGGATTCCACATCTGCGTCCTCAAGACCAAGAATCGCAGCCATTGTGGAAGGATTTTGTTCGCAGGCTTTTTGCATTGCAGTTGCACGTATACTCACCAGTTTTAACCCATCCTCAAAACTCAAAACGTTTGCAGCAACGAGAGCAGATATTTCTCCCAATGAGTGACCGGCAACCATGGTTGGGTTGAAATCAGCCATAGTTTTGGCTAAGATTACTGAATGTAAAAAGACAGCGGGTTGTGTGATATTCGTTTGTTTTAAATCGTCCTCAGAACCTTCAAACATGACGTCTGTGATTGAAAAACCCAAGATATCATTTGCCTGGTCAAACAAAGATTTTGCCGCAGGATTTTCGTCATATAGAGGTTTGCCCATACCTGTGAATTGTGCTCCTTGTCCTGGAAAAACGTATGCCTTACTCATATTTACTTTTTGTTTTGATTGCTGTTTTTATAGAATTGGCCAATAATCTGGTAGGATTCATTGCCCATTATTTTCGTATTGCGTTCAACGCTCATTGTGTAGCCAACATTTTTGGTATAGCTAAGCGCGGTAACGGAAGAAGATATTTTCCCTTTTTCAATGATCTCGGCAGAGAATCTTTGAATCTTTCCATCTTCCTCTTTTATTTTAAATGATTTGACCTTTTGATTCGGGTTGGTCGTTTCATAAACCAAAGAGGTTTCATTTGGGTCGTCGTGTGTGTGCACGCGTTTAAAATCTGTTTTCCAAACTGCTTGCTTTATATCCAATTCTAAAAACGCAAACAATTCTTGGGACCAGTCTGGGCTGACAAAGCTGTCGGAGTTTGTGATGATGTCCATTCGAGTTCTTTTAAAGACTGCAACATCACTGTTGGTCATGTGTTCCACTTGGTCAGTAAAAAATTGATGGATGTCTATAAAGGAGTCAGTATTGGCCTCCTTTTTGTCATTAGACGAGCAACTCGCCAAAATAAGTAACAACACAATGGTTATGCGCATTTTCACGGTTCAAAAATAAAGGAGATTACTTAATTCTGGTCTATTCGGTCTAGACCATTTTTAGCGCGGTGTTCTATGCTTTTTTTGTATTCTTTGTTTGCGTCGAACGACATTGATTTTATAAAATAGGATTTAGCAGAATCATATAGTTTCTCTCGCTCCTTTAGTTCGGCTAAATAGAGGGCCGCATATGACGCATAATACTGCGGTAAATCGGCACCTTCTTGCATGCCTTCTTTGTAAAATGCTTCTGCTAATTTGCTGTTATTGAGGGCATCGTAGACCCGACCTTTACGATAAAAGTATTCGGTTTTTTGTAGAGTAGTTTTGAAATTGGCAACCTTTTGATGTTGAATCACCGTTAAAGCTTTGGAGAAATAGCCACCATCAAACAACAACCTTGTTTTAAGAAGAGTGGTGTCAGGAGTTAAACCACTTTGTGCGTATTTGTAGGCTTGCTCATCTTCTTCCAAAGAAGTATTTCCCTTGGTCTTGATTAGTTCTATGTATTTGTTATAGTCTTCGTTTTGGCCAGTCAATAGGGCGTGCCAACTCAACTTCTGGTAGCAACTTTTGACGTAGTTTTTGCCTTTGTAATCTGAAAGATATTGCAGGAGATAATAGTCGGCATCTGTGTCTAATCGATTGAGTTTGGCTTTCCCCAACATAAACTGTAGAAAAGGGATGCTGCCGTATGGTTTAGCTGTGGGCGTATTTTGAACAACACGAATAATCTCATCATTGAGGCTGCATTTGTCTGCGAAATTGACACGAGCAAAACTACTGAGTGGATTGGTGGTATAATCTTGAGTTAGTATGTTAATTAGATCCCACGCTACGGGTTTGTCATTCTTGAGATAGAGGTAGATAGAGGCAACATAAAACTGTGCTTCCTTTTTCATCAGTTCCCATTCGGGAGGACTCTCATCAGCATGGATAAATTCATTCAAGTTTAGAATGCCATTGGCCATACTGGATTCGTAGCCGAAAAACTGAACCAGTTTCTGATAGTTGTTCGGTAAACTCCCAAAACCAGAATTTAAAAGACCGATTGTTTTCTTTGCTGCATGAAATTCCGGATACGAAACAAGGACCCGTGTTCCAAACTTGTAGGAGTTTCGAACATCGTTGGCTGCTGAAAACGTATTGCCTCTCTTGCCGCTGACGACAGATGAGTAGAAGTAAATTTCTTCCAATAAAAAGTCGCGGTACCCATCCAGCTCCGTACAGGTAGCGATACGATCCAATGCCGAATTTTTTATTGAATCAAATTGAATATACGTTATGTTGGATTCATTGGTGATATAGCTCAACATGGATTTGACAACCATCAGGTAGTCGACAGCAACATTGAGGTTGTCGTTATCATAGGCCGCCGTGAGTATTGTTTGTGCCTCGTCTAATCTCAGTTGGTAAATAGATTGCTGGGCAGCCAAACACTTCTGATTAAAATCAACTCGCAGTTCCGCCATGGTCCAAAAAGGACACAAAAGGACAAGACTAAGGATGAAGGCAAAGCGAACGGCTTTTAGCATTTAGACAAAGTTATTCAATGTCGATGACCCTAGCCTAACGAAAAGAAAATGAAAAAGACAGGCTTAGGCTTTTTTTCGACGTCTTGCTTTTGGTTTTTCTTCTACAACCTCTTCAACGATTCCAGCCATTTCAGCATCAACATTGATTCGACCACAGTGTTCGCAGATTACAATTTTCTTGCGTTGTCTGATGTCTGATTGTAATTGAGGTGGGATTTTAGCGAAACAACCACCACATGAGCCTCTAAGAACTGGAGCAACTCCCAAGCCATTGAAAACATTCTTGCGGATTCGCTCGTATGCTTTTAATAACTTTTCGTCAGCAGCTTTAACCGCTTTGTCTCGATCCTTAGAAATCTTACCTTCTTCCTTTTCGGTTTCAGCAGAGATTTCTTCAAGCTCTTTCTTTTTATTTTCTAAATCGATATTTCGTCCGTCTAAGTCTTGCTTAACTTCCACAATCAATTCTTGCTTCAAGGTAATGCTGTTTTGGACTTCACCGATTTTCTTTTCGGCAGCCAAAACTTCTAAGCCTTGAATTTCTATTTCTTTGTTTAATGCGTCAAACTCACGGTTGTTTTTAACCTTGTTCAACTGCTCGTTGTAGCGCTTGCTGAGCTGTTGCGCCTGACTGATTTTTTCTTTGTTTCCAACGATGCTCGACTCAAAGTCTGCAATCTCTTGTTCGAATTTGTCAAGTCGGGTTTGTAACCCAGCGAGTTCATCTTCTAAATCAGCTACTTCCATAGGTAGTTCACCTCTGACTGCTTGTAATTGATCTAAATTTTTATCGATGGTTTGTAGGTTCCAAAGACCTTGAAGTTTTTCTTCTATTGTTGCCATAAATTAGTAAAAATAATTTACCGGGTTTGTATCTGTTTCCGTGAAAAGGACTGCAAAATTAGGTATTTTTTCCGACAAAAAATCACGTAATAATTCTATCGTAAATTGTTCACTTTCGAAATGGCCCACGTCACAAATCATCATCGCGTTTTCTCCATCAAAAAACTCATGATATTTCACATCTCCAGTTATGTAAGCATCAGCACCAGCGCCTTTTGCCTTCCCAATCAAAAAGCTTCCAGAGCCACCACACACCGCAACTTTGGATATTGTTTTATGCGCGGTTTCTGTGTAGCGAATTACTTTGGTATTGAGATTCGTCTTAACCAATGCCAAGAATTCTGCAGTGGCTAATGGTTTAGGTAAGTGACCAATAAGCCCAGCGCCAACATGCAGCGATTTGTTCTCTAATTGATGTAAATCAAAGGCAACTTCTTCATACGGATGTGCGCTAACCATGGCATTTACGACTTGATCCTTTAGGTGATTCGGTAGCACTACTTCGAGCTTAACTTCTGGTTCGAGGTGTCTTAAACCTTTTGTACCAACAAATGGACTTGAATCTTTGCCCCCTCGAAAGCTTCCTACTCCGTTGCTAACATAACTGCATTCATCATAATTCCCAACGTGCCCAGCTCCAGCTTCGAACAATGCTGTGCGCACTGCTTCAAGGTGGTCTTCAGGAACATATACGGCCAGCTTTAATATGGTTCCTGATTTCTTTGCTAAAATCTGAACGTCATTAAGTCCGAGTTTCGAACCAATTTTTTGATTCACCCCGTTTTCTAACACGTTGTCAAGATTGGTATGGATGGCGTAGATGGCGATGTCGTTTTTGATGGCTTTTATGATCGTTCGCTCCACATAATTCTTGCCGTTTAACTGTTTAAGTCCTTTGAAAACGATGGGATGGTGGGCAACTACCAGATTGCACTTCTTCGCGATTGCTTCATCAATAATGGCTTCAGTTGTGTCGAGGGAAACCAATATTCCGGTAATAGACATATTCGGGTCCCCAACAATTAATCCAGCGTTGTCATATGATTCTTGTAAACTGGAAGGCGCTAGTTCCGAAAGTATTTCAGTGATTTGGTGCAGTTTCATATGAAGTGCAGCTTTTGTACTGCAACAACAAAGCAACAATAATTTAGAGAAATGAGGATGAAAGTGTGGCAAATTAATTCGTAGGTAATGGGTTAAATTTGCCTCGATTGAAATGGATTAGATGGATATTGTGGCCGTTCTCGGTTGTTTACGGACTTGTAATGGAGCTCCGTAATTTGGCATTTCGTAAGGGTGTCTTAAAATCTGTTTCATTCGATGTCCCAGTTATTTCTGTTGGAAACCTTTCTGTAGGTGGGACGGGGAAAACGCCCATGGTGAAGTATTTAATTCAACAATATTCAGGTGACAAAACCATAGGTGTGCTGAGTAGAGGTTATGGCCGACTGACAAAAGGTTTTTTTGAAGTTGAGACCTCCTCATTAGCCAAAAATGTGGGTGATGAACCACTAGAAATTAAAATTCAGTTCCCTGAATTAACGGTAACCGTTTGTGAAAACAGGGTGATGGGAATTCCAGAGATGCTCGCCATTAATCCCAAAATAGACTTGATTATTTTGGATGATGCCTTTCAACATCAATATGTTAAACCCAAGGTGTCAATTGTACTGTCTACGTTTTCAAACCCATATTGGTCGGACTACGTTTTGCCCATGGGGAAATTACGTGAGTTTAGGCTCAACATAAAGCGGGCTGATATACTGATTATCACAAAGGCGCCGGATCTATCTCAAACGGTTCCTGAAACTGGTCTCCCAACCTTTCTGAGTCAAACTTTTGACCATCAAGATCTTTCGTTGGTACATGGTCTTGAGCGTGAAATTTTGAAGCCAATTGTTGTAAGTGGCTTGGCGGACAATACACAATTCCAACAACTCATTGGTGAAAAATACCCTGAATCAATCAACCTCGGTTTTGCCGATCACAGAACGTATACCATCACAGAAGTGAAACAAATGATATACGACGCGGATAGGTTAGACAATAATATTATTACAACAGAAAAGGATTGGGTTAAGCTGAAAACCTTCGTTCAGGAATTGAAACCTGATGTAAGTTTTTGGGTTCAGCCTATTTCACTCGGATTTACAGAACCTTTTGTTTTGAAAACGTTAATCGATGATAAAATCAATGGCTAAACACGTCAGACCAAAGAAATTTTTGGGACAACATTTTCTGAAAGATGAAGGTGTTGCAAAGAGTACAGCGGATTTGGCAGACCGGGACAAAGTGGACACTTGGCTGGAAATCGGACCTGGAATGGGGGTGCTAACCAAATACCTGATCGAGAAACCAATAGCGCTCAAAGCGATTGAGTTAGATCGTGATTCTGTTGCTTTTTTAGTCAAAGAGATGCCGACGCTCACGGTGATTGAAGCTGATTTTCTGAAAACAGATATTACTGAATTGTTTGAAGGCGAGTTTGGGGTGATTGGAAATTTCCCGTACAATATTTCATCACAGATATTATTTAAGATTCTTGAGAACAAGACTATCGTTCCAGCATTTGCAGGGATGTTTCAGTTAGAAGTCGCGAAACGAATTGCAGCTGGTCCCAACAACAAAACGTATGGTATCTTGTCAGTTTTGGTACAAGCGTTTTATACCGTAACCTTAGAATTTGAAATCCCACCGACAGTATTTATACCTCAGCCCAAAGTGCAGTCTGCGGTAATTTACGGGAAGCGATTAGAGCAAAACATCGATTGGAATGTACCCATGTTTTTTGACGTGGTAAAAACGGCGTTTCAACAAAGGCGTAAAACATTATCCAACGCACTAAAGAAATTTAAGGTTCCAAGAGACCTAACTCTGAATAATCAATTGTTTAAATTGCGGGCAGAGAATTTGTCGGTACAAGATTTTATAATGTTAACCGGCTGGATTGAGAAAAATCGGGGAGTATAATGGAGGCTTTTGAGTTAAGTAAGGAGTTTTTGGAAGAGTTTATAACTCAACTGGATTTAAAGAAGGAGGACGAGCTCAAACCTGAATTGGAATTATTGTACCCTGCAGATATTGCAGAGATTTTTGATAGTTTGGATTTAGAACAAGCGGTTTATGTAACCTCTTTGTTAGATACAGATAAAAAAATAGAAGTACTCGCTGAATTAGACCCTGAGGTTCAGATTAAGTTTTTTAAAGGTTTTACACGAAAAGAAATCGCCCTTAACTTCATCCAAAATATGGATAGTGATGATGCCGTGGACGTGTTAAATGTAATTGACGCGGAGGCTGCATCAGAGATTTTATCTTACATTCCCGACAAGAAGGATTCCCTCTATTTAACACGATTACTTCGTTATCCCGACAACACTGCTGGCGGTTTGATGGGAGGTGAGCTGGTAAAGGTGAATATCAACTGGAATGTAGGGGAGTGCACCGAAGAAATACGAAAACAGGCTGAGGAAGTAACCAAAGTATACACAGTTTATGTTGTAGACGATAGTGATATTTTACTGGGATGGGTTTCGCTAAAGAAAATAATTTTGGCAAAGGCGTCCACGCCAATTTCCGAAATATATGATAGTAACATTAAGTACGCGATCGTTACAACAGACGGTGAGGACATAGCAAGTACAATGCAGAAGTACGACTTAGTAGCACTTCCGATTGTTGATTCTCTGAATCGCCTATTGGGTCGTGTAACGATTGACGACGTTGTCGATTTAATTAAGGAAGAGGCGGACAAAGATTATCAAATGTTGTCTGGTATTAGCCAAAGTGTTGAGGCAAAAGATAAGGTTTGGGTTTTGTCGAAAGCAAGATTACCGTGGCTGATAATTGGGCTGTTTGGTGGCGTGTTAAGCTCCATTGTGATTGGTCAGTTCGACGGTGAACTAAAAGAAAACATTCAGTTGGCCCTCTTTATGCCATTAATTATGGCAATGGCGGGAAATATCGGCGTGCAAAGTTCTTCAATTATCGTTCAAGGCCTGGCGAACAATACAATCGACAGTAGTTCCGTATTCGGGAAGCTTGGTAAGGAGCTAATGGTTGCATTAATCAATGGCCTGGTATGCTCTGCGTTGTTGATGGGTTATGGTCTCATCTCGGGCAAATCGAATGCAATTGTTACAACTGTCAGTATTTCTCTTTTAGCTGTTATCTTGTTGGCCGCGATTGTCGGAACGGTTGTCCCACTTGTACTCGACCGGTTTAAGATTGACCCAGCATTAGCGACTGGTCCGTTTATTACGACTAGCAATGATTTGTTGGGCTTGTTTATGTACTTCATGATAGGTAAAATGCTGATCTAGTCATGTCAAGCCTAAACCCAAAGTCACTTTATACATCCATTATTCAAGGAGAGGCGAAGGCCTTGGCCAAAGCAATTACGCTTTTAGAAAGTTCGCTCGAAACACATCAAGAAATAGCAAATGAATTACTTGACTTGTGTTTAAGTCATACGGGTAATTCTTTACGTATCGGGGTAACTGGCGTTCCAGGAGTTGGCAAAAGCACATTTATAGACGCGTTTGGAGATTATTTAATATCTGAACAGCATAAAAAGGTAGCTGTACTTGCTATTGACCCGTCTAGTCAGCGCACCAAAGGAAGTATTTTGGGAGATAAAACCAGAATGAACCGGCTTTCAAATTCTGAGCATGCGTTCGTTCGTCCTTCACCTAGTGGCGATACACTTGGCGGAGTGGCTTCTCAAACCAGAGAAAGTATTTTGCTCTGTGAAGCTGCAGGTTTTGATATCGTTATGGTGGAAACCGTTGGTGTAGGTCAAAGTGAAACGTTGGTTCACGAAATGGTCGACTTCTTTCTATTGCTATTACTACCTGGTGCAGGAGATGAATTACAAGGGATCAAACGTGGAATAGTAGAAATGGCAGATATGATCGCTATTAATAAGTCAGACACGAACAATCAATTAGCAAAGGAAGCGAAGCTTCATTATAAAAATGCATTACATCTTACGCAAAGCGGCCGTCAAGATTGGGAAATTCCGGTGGAAACAATTGATTCTATCAGCGGGGTTAACCTTGAGACAGTATCCAGTCAACTTGAGTTGTTTATATCCAGTCAACGCGCAAATGGGTCATTTGAATTAAACCGCAAAAAGCAAACCGAGAACTGGTTGACGCAACATATTGAACATGTGTTTCTTCAATTCTTAAAGCACGATGCTATTGTGCAAAAAAAATTAACGGGCTATCGGAAATTGGTTGCAGACAATGCGCACTCTCCACGCTCAGCGGCAAACAAATTTCTAAAAGAAGTTTTAGGGAAAAGTTAGCAGTACAACAAGGATATAAAGGTTTTAGTATAGGTGTCGATCACTTTGTTAAAATCCACTTCTTTACCCAATTCTTTAGCCATTGACGTTACGGATTTATCCGCAATACCACAAGGAACGATATGGTTGAAATAGGTTAAATCACTATTGACGTTTAGCGCAAATCCATGCATGGTAATGCCTCGACTCACTTTAATACCAATTGCCCCAATTTTTCTTGGTGGGCCATCTTTTAACCAAATACCCGTTAGACCTTCTATTC
Source organism: bacterium (assembly GCA_047639155.1). GTDB lineage: Bacteria > Bacteroidota > Bacteroidia > NS11-12g > UBA9320 > UBA987. Next base: position 11,001 of record JBLING010000003.1, on the reverse strand, counting down.
GTTCTGTAAAAATGTTAAACGCGGCAAGGGTTTGGATTATGCTTTCCTCCAATAGCTCGACATACTTTTTTACACCCATATTTATCTGATGTAAATTTAGAATTGGGTAACCAACCAATTGTCCTGGACCGTGATAGGTGATATCTCCACCACGCTCTATCTGGAATTTTTGGGCGCCAATACTGCTTAAAAATGCATCATTGATAAGAAAGTTCGCTTCGTTCGTACTTTTACCAAAGGTGTAAACATGATTATGTTCACAGAGAAAAAGCGTGTCTGTTGCGCGATCGACTTGTCTATCCGCAACCTGTTTCTTCTGAAGATCCCACGCTTCTGTATAGTCGATTAGGCCTAAATTTCGTATTGTTAATTTCTCCGTTGGTTGATCCATTTAACTATTACACTTAAACCAAGAAATAAGAAAACGAAAACAGCCAATTTGCCAATGTAATCACCCGCAATGCTGTAAAAAGTTGTGTATGATAATCGTGGGGCATTAACTCGGAGAAAGCCTTGTTTCTCGTAGCCCAGTTGCGTTATTATCTTGCCGTTATCATCGATTAAACAACTGATTCCAGTATTGGCACTTCGGACAACATATCGTCGATATTCAATTGCACGCAAACGCGCATAGTGCATATGTTGCTTATGTCCGGGGGTGTTGCCCCACCAGCCATCATTGGTTATTACAGCGATGATATTTGCATCTTGTTGAACAAAGTCGCCCACATACTCTCCAAAAATGGATTCGTAACAAATGAGCGGTGTGATGGATATGTTTGTGCCGTTTAAATCATAATGAAAAGTCTTGGCTTCTTTATCTCTGCCTAAATTCCCTGAAACACCACCTAAACTTAGTTGCAGATATTGGTCAAACATTTTGAAGAAATTCGGAAATGGTAGGCTTTCGACACCTGGAACCAACTTAGATTTATGGTATGTTCTTGTGCTACCATCTGGCTCGATTTGAAGCGCAGTGTTGTACGAGTCGTAGAACTTGTCTTCTGGTTCATAATACCTTGGATAAGGCGGTAATGGCTCTCCATCTTCATAGAATCGGTGGGTAGAAGCACCAACGAGCATACCAACATTAGGATGTTGAACTAAAAATGATTTGAGTTTCCGAACGCCATAATCTTGGTTGATGAAATTTTCATTCATATTGCCAACTAGGGCCGTTTCTGGAAGGATAATCAATTTGGTGTTTTCCGTAATTCCAGCTTCACACAGAGACATGAAGGTATCAATTTGAGCGCCTTGTGTTCCGGGTTCAAATTTTATATATGGGTCTATATTGGGTTGGATAACCAATAACTCGTGGGTTGCTTGCTTAGAAATAAATTGCGTTCCTTTCAAATACGTAGACCATACCAATGGGCCTATTAGCCCAACAACAATGGCCAAAGTTGTAAGTTTTCTAAATTTCGAAAACGAGTTATATATAAATGCATTAATGGTCAAAACCCATAGAGAACCGCCAAGAACTCCTGTATACTCATACCATTGAACAATATTTGGTGCCGTTGCAAATCCGTTTCCTAAGGTCAGCCACGGATAAGCCAATCCCCATCGAAAATGGAAGTACTCAAAAGACAACCAGCAAATCACGAAAAAAAACAATGCACGGCCTTGGCCTATAAATCGCTTGACTATTCTATATAGCACAAACGGCAATAACATTAGAAAAGAGTTAGCGAAAAGCATAAAAACGGCACCACCAGGTGATGCGTTCCAGACCCACCAAGTTGTGAGCAGGTTGAAAGTGAAGAGACCGAGATAAATGTATAAGCCGTATAACTTCCCTTGACCTTTGTTTTGGAAAAAGGTTTCTAAATAGAGAAACGGTATTAGTGCGATGAAGAATAAAAACGGTATTGTATTCGGTGGCCATGCCAATGATAGTAGGCTAGCTCCTAAAAATGTTAAACCAAAGTATATTAGACGTTTCTTCATGATTTCCCAGCTACACATACAACAAATTCCCCTTTGATTGGTTGCTCCTGAACAGACTTTTGTACTTGTTCTACGGTGCCACGGTAATGTGTTTCGTGTAATTTAGAAATCTCACGTGAAACACTAATTTCTCTTTCCAAACCAAAGACTTCCCCTAATTGCGTCAACATTTTAAGAATGCGATGCGGACTTTCATAAAAAACCATAGTGCGTTCCTCGTCAACCAAGTTCAACAACCGCTTTTGACGGCCTTTTTTATGCGGTAGGAAGCCTTCAAACAAAAAACGGTCACTAGGTAAGCCAGAAACAACTACTGCCGGGATTAAGGCTGTAGGGCCTGGCAAGCATTCAACGTCAAAATTGTTTGCGATAGCTTCTCTCACCAATAAATATCCTGGATCGGAGATGCCTGGAGTTCCAGCATCAGAACAATAGCAAATGTGTTTGCCTTCCGCCAGAAGCCTAATTGCATAAGGCAACTTGGCGTGTTCGTTGTTTTGGTGAAACGACTCAATATTTGTATTGATCTCAAAATGATTGAGCAGCTTTTTAGTTTGTCGCGTGTCCTCTGCGAGAATTAGATCACATTTCTTTAGATTTCCAATCATTCGGAAACTCATGTCATCTAAGTTTCCAATTGGAGTTGGAACCAATGTAATCTTGCTTGTACCAATCATTTTACGCTACAAAGGTATTGAATTGCACCAGAGAAAAAGGCATAAAAAAAGGCCTCGATTATCGAAGCCTTTTAATTATAAATCTTAAATATCTTACTCGATAGTTATAGGTACATGAATACCTGTAACGATATCAGTATAACCTCTTGCTACGAAAACAACAACGTCTAAGTCTTCAGGTACAACAACCCCACCACCTGGAGGAATTACAGCACCGTTGTAATCAGTAGGAACGTCATAAGAAACAGTCTCAGTGTACCACTTACCTTCAGCAGTATTTTCAGATGGTACTAAATTCCCCCAAGGGCCAGTTAGTAAATCTCTCATAACATGCTTGTGAACGTAATTAGCAGTTCCACCACTTTGCTTAGCAACCATTCCACTTTGAAGTAAAACGATGTTTACAAAGTTCTCATTTGCAGACTCATCACCAGTGTAATACACTTCGTAAGTTACTGTCATTTCTGACTTAGCTGTGTTGAAAACCGCTTTTGCTCCGATGTTAATTGGAGAAGGATCTGCCATAATAGTAGCAGCAGTCTCAGCCCAATATCCACGGCTCATTGCTAAACCAGTTCCTTTGTTCTGTGCTTTACCTACGAAAGCTTGTCTGTTCATTGTACCAGCTGGGTAGCCAGCAACACCACTTTGGTCAACTAAAGACTGACCATAAGAGTTTGTGAAGTTTGCCCATCCTGTTGCAGGAGCAGCATAACCACCAGCGTTTACACCAATTACGATGAAACGTTCTGGGAAGTTTAGTAATATGTCGTTTGCGATTCTATGACCATCAGGACAGTAACCACATCTAACACCAGTAAAATCTTCAAGAACCGCATTTCTGTTGGATTTCTCCATAGATGCCATTGTTGGGTTGTCCGAAGACGTACCCGGCTCAGTTGTAGTTCCTTCATCTTTACAGCCTACCATAATTACGGCGGCTAAAACAGTAAGTAAAAAAATCTTTTTCATATTCTATTATAATCTTTTATAAATGGTATAAAACTCAATAAGATTCGAAATTGATTTTAAATCTTCAGAAAAACAAGGAAATAGTTTCGTAATCAAGCTTTTGAAGCCATGTTATTGTCAAATTCTAATGCCAAAAATTCGGCTGTATACCCCTTTTGTAGTTTGATAATCTGCTCCGGACTGCCTTCAGCGATTATCATGCCTCCACCTTTTCCGCCTTCTGGGCCCAAATCGATAATGTAATCAGCCACTTTAATTACGTCCATATTGTGTTCTACAACAAGCACCGTATTACCTAAATCGGCGAGATTTTGAAGCACACCTAAAAGTACTCTGATATCTTCGAAATGTAAACCTGTGGTCGGTTCGTCAAGGATGTAGAAAGTGTTGCCTGTAGAAATTTTGCTCAGCTCGCTTGAGAGTTTAACGCGTTGCGCTTCTCCACCCGAAATGGTGGTGCTACTTTGTCCCAATGTGATATACCCTAAACCAACGTCCTTTAGCGCCTTAATTTTTCGGTATATGGCCGGGATGTTTTCGAAAAATTTTGTTGCTTCTTCAACACTCATGTCTAGAACGTCACTAATTGACTTCCCTCGGTATCGAATTTCTAAGGTGTCTCTGTTATAACGCTTTCCAAAACACGTTTCACATTCAACTTCAACATCAGGAAGGAAGTTCATTTCGATAATTCTTCGACCACCACCCTTGCAAGTTTCGCATCTACCTCCTTTGACGTTAAAAGAAAAACGGCCTGGTTTGTATCCTCTAATTTTGGCTTCCGGAAGCTCACTGTAAAGATTCCGAATGTCTGTGAAGAAGCCTACATATGTTGCAGGATTTGACCTGGGAGACCGACCAATTGGAGATTGGTCAATCTTAATGACCTTGTCTATGCTTTTAATTCCGGTAATCTTCTCAAATTTTAATGGCTTTTTACGGGATCTGTAAATGAATTCGGAGAGAATTGGATGTAAAGTTTCATTTATTAATGAACTTTTACCACTCCCAGATACACCCGTTATACATATAAATTTACCCAACGGGAAGTCAACTGATATGTTCTTAAGGTTGTTTCCTGTACAGCCACTTATACTAATTTTTTTGCCGTTCCCTTTGCGTCTTTTTGCGGGGATTTCAATCCGTTTAACGCCACTTAAGTAATCGGAAGTCATGGTATGTGAAGCTTTGATCGTTTCCCATGGGCCAGCTGCGATTATTTGTCCACCGAATTTACCGGCACTTGGGCCAATATCCACAACAAAGTCACTTTCAAGTATCATGTCTTTGTCGTGTTCAACGACAATTACAGAGTTACCCACGTCGCGTAAATTTTGGAGCGACTTTATCAAGCGCATATTGTCTCTTTGGTGGAGACCAATGCTTGGCTCATCTAGTATATACAACACCTCTTCAAGTTGGGAGCCAATTTGGGTGGCCAGCCTAATTCGCTGTGCTTCACCTCCAGATAAAGTTCTTGCAGGATTATTTAAACTGAGGTAACCTAAACCAACGTTTGTCAAAAACCCTGCTCGACTTCTAATTTCTTTTAGCAGCTCTGTCGCAATGATCTTCTGTCTTTTGGACAATTTGGGTTCAAGCTCAGCCAACCAAGTCTCTAATTCAGAAATATTCATTTCTCCAAGTGCGCCAATGTGCTGCCCGGCTATGTAGTAATGAAGTGCTTCTTTTTTTAGTCTAAAACCGTTGCAATCTGAACAAGTCCGCATTACCATAAATTCTTCAGCCCATTGATACAAACTGTCTTGCGACTTTTGCATGTAGGAATTCTGAACCATTGGGATTACCCCTTTAAACGTGGTTTCATAGGTTTGTTGACCTCCACCTGAGTATGTATAGGTTACTTCAAATTTCTCCTCACTTCCGTTTAGTATTGTATCAATTACCGACCGGTCTAGTTTTTCAATCGGGTCAGCAAGACTAAATTTCATACGTTTAGCCATAGCACGTAACTGTGTGAATGTCCAATTCGATCTGAATTGACCTAAAGGAGCGATACCACCTTTGTTAATACTTAGCTTCGGATTTGGAATGATTAAGTCTTCTTCAATATCTGCAATATTCCCTAATCCGTTACATTTATTACAAGCACCATAAGGTGAGTTAAAGGAAAAGGTATTGGGTTGCGGTTCATCGTATGCCAATCCGGATTCTGGATCCATCAGGTTTTTACTGAAATGCTGAGTCAGTTCATTTTCGAAATCGTACAACATAAGAACGCCGTTGCCTGACTTAAGTGCGGATTTTACAGATTCAGAAACACGGAATCTGTTGTCACCATCTACTTCTATTCTGTCGATTACAAGTTCAATGTCATGTACCTTGTAACGGTCTAATTGCATACCGGGTTCAATCTTGACAATCTCACCATCAACACGCATTTTAGAATAGCCTCGTTTTGCATACTGCTCAAACAAATCGCGATAATGGCCTTTTCTACCTTTTACCAATGGTGCGAGGACGGCCACTTTACTTCCAGAAAATTTATCGAGGATAAGGGAAATGATTTCATCTTCAGAAAACCGAATCATCGGTTTGTTGGTGATGTAGCTGTAGGCTTCTCCAGCCCTTGCGTATAACAACCTAAGGAAATCATAAATCTCTGTAATTGTTCCAACCGTAGACCGGGGATTTTTACTTACTGTTTTCTGTTCAATCGCAATTACGGGACTCAATCCTTCAATCTTGTCGACGTCTGGTCGTTTCATGTCGCCAATAAATTGACGTGCATACGCAGAAAAAGTATCCATGTAACGGCGTTGACCTTCCGCAAAAATTGTGTCGAACGCTAGGGATGACTTACCACTACCACTTAAGCCTGTGAAAACCACAAGTTTGCCTCGAGGAATAGTGAGGTCAATGTCTTTTAAATTGTGTTCACGAGCTCCAATTATTTCAATTGATCCGTGCTCAAATATGTCGTCCTGTTTTGCCAATTTTATAAAGCCGCGAAATTACATCAAATAATGCCTTTTTAATTGTGTTTGTTAATTTTGACTACCAACCAAACTGAATCATGAACTCAATCAAACGTCTAACGGCTTTTTTAGTTTTTTGCTGTGCCTTTCAATTTATTCAGGCGCAATCCATTAATGCATTATTTACCTTCAATTCGGACTCGTTTATTCAAACGGATTTGTGGCATTGTGACACAAATAAATTTCAAGTGTATGACGGTCAATTACGTTCCAAAAGCATTGCCCCTAATGATAACTTTTCCATTTCAACACGGATTGGGAAACGGGAAAATCCGGAATGGTCTTTTGAGATTTTACTACCATTTGCGACGTCCTCAGCCAACTATATTGACTTTTATTTATGGTCGGATACGCGCTGTTTTGATAGTAATGGAAATGGTTATTTTGTTCGAATTGGTGGCACGAATGATGCCTTTGTTTTGTTCAAAAAACAGGCAGGTAAAGCGAACGCACTATTAATCAGTGAGAAAGGGTTAACGCATTCATTGTCAGGTGTATTGAAATGTGTTCAACAAGAAAGGGGTCAGTTTATATTGTCGTTTTATGACGTCAATAAATCTAAATTTACTTGGAAAGATAGCGTCCCTGATTTAGGATTCGACTCAAGTGGTTATATGGGTTTTTCGATACAGCAGTCAACACCTAGTTTTCATCAGAAGCATTACTTCGACAACCTGTATTATGGGCCAGTTCGGAAAGATTCAACTCCACCGAATGTTACAAGTTTGAGCGTGCAAAATGATTCGCTTATAATAATTACGGTAAACGAACCGATTGATAATCTAACTATAGCAACTAGTAATTTTGTTGTTCAGCCAATCGGCATAAATCCTATTACCTTACAATTTGAAGCGGACACTATTTACTTAGATTTCAGTCAAAAGTTTATCACGGGAAATTATTCCTTACAGATTTCTAACTTGTCGGATACAAATGGAAATACGGAAGAAGCCATAGAAATACCCTTTATCCATGTTTATATCGAAGACGCCGGGTTGAACGATGTGTTGGTTTCGGAGATTTACCCAGATTATTCTCCAGGCGTCTCTCTACCCCCATTTGAGTACATAGAAATTACGAATCGAAGTGATAAGATAGTTAACCTAAACGGATGGGAAATTGCTGATGTCTCTAAGACATCAACTTTACCTGAATATGTGTTATGGCCTGACTCAATACTGATATTATGTGATGAAAAGAATGAAGATGCCTTCCGACCTTTTGGATCCGTTTTGGGAGTGCCGAATCTCATAAGTTTAAACAACGCTTCAGATAGTTTGTGGCTGAAGAATGAAAATGGAATTGTTGTGCATCATGTTTTTTATTCGAATTCTTGGCACAAACAACTTTGGAAAGCAGAAGGTGGTTGGAGTTTGGAAATGATTGACTTGGATTATCCGTGTACACTAAACGGAAATTGGGCGTCCAGTACGCATACCTCAGGTGGAACTCCCGGTCGACGAAATGCAGTTAGAACTACAATTGTAGATATAGAACCTCCTCGAATTACGACTGTCCAAACACGATCTGACTACGTGGTTTTGACTTTCGATGAATCTCTATCCTTATATGCACCTCTGATAGAAGACTTTTATTCGGATGAACTGTGGTTGGGTGAAGTCACAAAATACAATGAGTTCCAACTCTTGATTTCTTTCAAAATTTCTTTAGATACCGGTAAGTTGTATCATTTGGAGGTTACAAGTGTTCACGACTGTAAAGGCAATACCATTGAATCACTGGGTATAGATATTGGAATAGGGAAGAAATTAGAAGTGCACGACCTTGTACTGAACGAAGTTATGTACGACGTTTCTGAAGCATGTGTTGAATTCATTGAAATTTATAATGCTACAGAGTACCTGATAAATCTCAACGACTTATACATGGGCGTTTTGGATTCGAATAACTTTTGGGAGCGTTTATATCCTGTGACTGACAAAAGTAACTTGCTTCTACCGTTGCGTTATGCAGTCTGTTGCACCGACACAACTTTGCTCAAAAGGTGTAAGCCAAATGCTACAAATATGGTTGCGTCATTAGAAATGCCACGTCTTGTAAATGGCCATGGTAATATTGGAATAAGTACCAATCTCGGGATTCAAATTGACAAGTTTTACTACAGTGATGATTACCATTTCCCATTAATATCGGACACCCGCGATGTAAGTTTAGAAAGACTTAATCCAAGCGCAAGAGATACTACTTGGCTGTCAGCAACTTCAATACACAACTATGCTACTCCCGGCTTTAGAAATGCACATATTATGCATAGTCCAACGAATAGTGATGTCATTGAAGTAATGACTGATCCAGTATCACCAGATGGGGATGGCTACAATGATAATTTGGTGGTTGGTTTTACGACCAAAGAAGAGAAGTTGGTCCATTTGCGGATATATGATTTAGTAGGCCGTTTGGTTGCATTCCCTTTAAATACGAGTTTAGCCGCAGGACAAAATCAGGTGTTGTGGAATTGTTTATCCGCTGATGGCGAATTGGTTCCTTCAGGTATTTACGTCATTGACTTACAGGGAATAGATTTAGAAGGACGCAAGACTAGGGCAAGATCGGTTTTTACTGTTGTCCGCGAGTAATTACTGTAAATCCAATAATCGGTTTATCGTTAATGGTCTTTCCTTTGTGAAACCTTCACCATATTTGACCTCAATGGAAGATCCGAACTCCATTGCTCTCGCTTCAATGTAATCCATGAATTGGTGGGATGCGATTAAGGTTCTTGGCTCATTTGAATTGGGGTCGTAAAACTGGCTTTTAAAGGCTTTAATTGCCTCCAATTTGGTATCCCACTCACTAGATATATCCACTACAAAATCAGGCTGAATGTAGCGATACTGAATGTAATGATAAATGTTTTTAGGTCTCCACGGAAGTTGTGTTTCTCCGTTGTCTTTAGTCTCAATTTTTATCAATCCGCTTAAAAAGTTTGCCCGAGAAACAATTTGAGAACCTCTTCCATGATCAGGGTGTCTGTCTGAAACAGCGTTGGCGAGTATAATTTCAGGTTGATATTTTCGAATGGCGTAGATGATGCGCTTTAAGTTTTCATCTGATTCGTTGAAAAAACCATCACTCATTTTTAGATTTTCACGGGCTGCTAAACCTATTATTCTGGCTGATTCGGCAGCTTCAGTGGCACGTATGTCGATAGTTCCACGAGTCCCTAGGTCACCTTGTGTTAAATCAACAATACCAACCTTAAGTCCTTGTTTGACGTGTTTTATAAGCGTCCCAGAGCAAGCGAGTTCAGCATCATCTGGATGGGCTGCGAATGCCAAGATATCAAGTTTTTGTACTGTCATGAGATGACAACAAAACTAATTGATAAAAGTTGATGAAAAAAAAAGCCGACATAGTCGGCTTGAAAGTGTTTGGGTAATCAATTATTTAGCTATGATTACTTTTTCGAGGTTAGTACCGTTTATTGTTTTTAAAGACAAATAGTAAATCCCGCTATCATAATCGTTGATGTCAATCTCTGCTGTTAATGAATGAATATTTTGAATCGAGTGGATTAACGCACCTGAAGTTGAAAACAAACGAACAGATTCCAAGATATCTGAAGATTCCACGCTCAAATAGGCAGAAGCTGGGATTGGATAAATTTTAAATTTACTTCGATTCATATACACCACATTTGACGTCATCGTCGAATCTATGTGTCTTGTTTTAACACAGTGCTTGTTATTCAACCGTGCATCTCCTATCTCACGTTTTATAGAATCACGCCCACTACTGAAAGCAAATGCCTCGGTACAAAATTTCATTGATTCAACATCACCAGAGTAGTTAATATTTAACTCTTGTTGGTACAGAAAACTGTCACCTGGGAAAAGGGTGGTTATGAACTGATGAAATTGAGGGAAGATGTGAAAGGCACTAAATATAAACTTAACACTATATTCATCTTTTGGAATAATGGTGTCAGGGCCAAGATTATAAAGATAAACAGATACCGTTTTTTTTGTTGGACTCACAAAAGAGTCTCCCTCCATTGGGTCAACAATTTTACTCGCGATATCAATTGACCTTCCTTGAGCATGAGACAGCGTGTATAAGCAAAACACGCTTAGAACTGTAATAAATGCGCGCATTTTATTGTATAATTAGTTTTTCGATCGAAGATGTGCCTTCTGATTTTACACATAAGAAATACATTCCAGAACTCAAGTTCTTCACATCCACTTCCACAAAGCCTTTGTTGTTATTCGAAATTTTTACTGACATTTCTTGAGATAATCCGTTTAAGACTTTGATTGATTGCAAACTATTAGGGTATTGAATAGTGAATTTGTCGTGCAATACTGGGTTTGGGTATACTCTTAGTCGTCGGATCTCCTGTAAACCAGTCGATAAATTTCCTGAATGAAACAAGTCTA
>JBLING010000002.1:0-33871 GCA_047639155.1 bacterium | reverse complement strand
TACGAAAGCTCGAGGTAAAATTGAAAAAAACCTTAATAAGGTTATATCTATTGGAAAATTAACTGATGCAGATAAAAAGTCTACGTTGGAATTGCTTGAAACGACGTTTGATCTAAACGACCTTAAAGTTGATTTGGTCATTGAAGCAATTGTAGAACGTTTAGATGTTAAAACAAAGTTGTTTCAAGAACTGGCATCTTTAAACAGTGAAAAGACAATATTAGCAACCAACACGTCGTCAATACCAATTACACAAATCTCAGCAGCAATTCCGCATCCAGAACGTGTTGTAGGGATTCATTTTTTCAACCCAGCACATATAATGAAGCTTGTTGAAGTTGTCAGTGGCGCACATACCTCTAGTAAGGTTGCACAATTTGCATACGACTTTGTGAAACAAATTAAAAAAACACCAATCATGGCGAAAGATTCGCCTGGCTTCATAGTGAATAGAGTAGCGAGACATTATTATGTTGAAGGCCTTAAAGTGTTGGAAGAAAATGTTGCAAATCATGAGGATATTGACGCCTTATTGGAATCAAGCGGTTTTAAAATGGGCCCGTTTAAACTAATGGATTTGATTGGGGTAGAAACTAATTTTTCTGTAACAGAATCTATGTACAATTTATTTTACCAAGACAGTAAGTTTAGACCAAGTCGCATTCAAAAACAGAAAGTTGACGCAGGCCATCACGGTCGCAAATCAGGAAAAGGTTTCTATACATATGCATAAACTGTGGCCAATATTTCTTTTGTTGATCATTGCATCTTCTTGCGATGACAACACTCCTACCAACGGGCAGGTTTTTATTCCAGATGTTCCGGTGAGTATTACAGTAAACATGGATTTACCGCTCCACTATCATTTACAGAATTTAGGAGGATATACATTATTGCAGGGAGGACATAGAGGTATATTTTTAGTACACAACTTCGACGACGAATATTATGCACTTGAGCGCACGTGCACTTTTAATCCAGATTTAGACTGTGCGCATATACAAATTGACACGTCTAATATCCAATTGAGATGTGGAACGTACGACAACGATACGTTTGCTCAATGTTGTCAGAGTTTATACAGTTTTGACGGTTTCGTGCTGCAAGGACCAAGTAGATTTGCCCTTAAACGGTACAATGTCTTTAGAAATGGCAACTTATTGACAGTTCGAAATTGACATATAATCGGCTGTAAACACAGTAAAAACATGAATTTCTGGCTATTTCTCTACAGAAATACAAAATAAACCGACAGACTCTATTGAATATCATTATTTAATCATAACTTTGCGGCTTAATAATTTATTTAATGAGTACTGGAACAGTAAAATTTTTCAATAATTCCAAAGGATTTGGTTTTATCACTCCGGAAGACGGAGGTAAGGACGTATTCGTCCACGTTAATGGTCTAACCGATGAGATTACAGAGGGTGACAAAGTAAGCTACGACGTAGAAGAAGGTAGAAAAGGGTTAAATGCAGTAAATGTAAAAATCGCTTAAACTCAATTCTTTTAGATATTGATTGAAATTAAAAGCCTATCATAGTGATAGGCTTTTTTATTTGTCAAAATTTTCGTTTTTTAGTCCGACGTATTAACAATCAACTAGAAACACAATGACCGACTCCGAAACCATTTACCACTTCTACGAATGCATGCAAGATCGCAATGTTGAAGGAATGCTTAGTTGCTATCACCCAAAAATAAAATTTACGGATCCTGTTTTTGGAGAGTTAGAAGGTGACCGCGTATTCAATATGTGGCGCATGCTCATGGGTAGGATTGATCCAAACGCTAAAATTGAAATCAACAACGTTTATGCTTTAAATAATCGGGCAACCTGTAAATGGACTGCCGATTATGCTTTTGGTAAGAGAAAGCGTCAAATTCACAACAAAATCAAATCTGACTTCAAGTTTAAAGACAATCGCATTGTTGAACAGTTTGATTATTTCAACCTTTGGGAGTGGACAAAGCAAGCCTTGGGCATAACTGGTCATCTTTTTGGCTGGAGTTTGTCTATGCAGAAAATGATAATTAAACAGAACAAAGAATACTTGAATTATTATATGGAAAAACACGGATGAAAATTGGCTGGATAACCATTTTTTATCTTTTAGCTTCACCCGTTTTTGGCCAGTTAACGATTTCAAATATTGGTTCATTACCAGAACCAGTTTCCAACAATGCGGTAATTGAAGGTTGGATTGACCAAACTCCTTACCTGTATTCATTTGCCGGAATCGATACTACTAAAAGCTCCTCAGGCATACACTTGAAATGCTTTAGAGTTAACTTGTCAACTGGAGTGCCTGAAGTTATCGCTCCTCTTCCTGACACCTTAGGTAAAATTGCTTGTGGTGTTTCACGGTTACGCAACGTAATCTATATAACAGGCGGTTACCATGTATATTCAAACGGAAATGAGAAGTCTTCGAACAAAGTGCATCGTTATGACGTCGAACAAAATCTATTTTTAACCGACGCAAGTTCGATTCCTGTCGCAACAGACGATCATGTTCAAGCAGTTTGGCGTGATAGTTTAATTTTCCTTATTACAGGTTGGAGTGATGTCACGAATATCCCAAACGTTCAAATTTACAACCCGGCTAAAGACACTTGGAGTTCGGGGACATCCGTCCCGAATAACAACGCATATAAATCATTTGGTGCATCAGGGACAATAATTGTGGATACCATTTTCTATTTTGGCGGTGCTTCGTCGGCAACTGGGTTTAAAATACAATCTTGGTTAAGGAAAGGCATCATTAACCGTGACAACCCCAATGAAATATCATGGTCATTCTCGTCTCCAGATCCTTCTATAACCTCGTATCGGGCGGCACCAATAGTATTAAAAAATCAAGCATATTGGGTCGGAGGTAGCGCAACCACATACAATTACAACGGCATTGCATATGACGGTACAGGAGGTGTTAATCCGCACAACTTCCAATACACATGGAATGGGAATGTTTGGGAAAAAGACTCGAATGCGCAACTTCCCATGGACTTAAGAGGTATAGCTAAAATAAACGACTCGCTTGCTTACTTAGCAGGTGGTATGTCGAACAATCAAGAAGTTACAGCGTCGGTTTTAAAGTTAAAATGGGGGAAACAAAACACATCCGTCGCAGTACTGCCCCAATCATCCATTTCTGTATATCCAAATCCTTGTAAGAACTACATCAACGTTGACATAGTCAGGGCGTCGAATAAACCACTAACCATAACAGTGTATAATATCTACGGACAAGCACTAAAAGCTCCAATAACTTCCTCCATAGTTGATATGCATCATTTGCCAGCAGGCATGTACCAAATCAAGATTAAAAGCGAAAACATGTACTTCTCGAAACTCATTTTAAAAAACTAAACCGTCCAAACTTCATCAACTCTAGGTTTATAATCAGGACTAAAATCAAGACATAGATGGCTAAATATGTCATATTAGAGTGCCATTGGGTGGACAAAAAACACCTACAACAAACGCAATATTTTAGATTTTCATTAATCAACAAAATATCTATCTTTGCAGCGTTAGTAAGAGACAGGAAAGAGGGAATAGAAATTCCCTCTTTTTTTTACGCTAATAATATGACTTTGATAGAAACAATAAAATCTTTGGTAGAAGCAGAGGTAGAAAACTCTTCTATTTTCCTTGTAGAAATTGTTGGTGGAGATCGAAGTCGCAAAATTCAAGTGTTGATTGACGGTGATGAAGGTGTTACTGTAGATCAATGCTCGAGAATCAGCAGATCTATTTCGAAAGTAGTAGATGAGGAGTCTTTTGAAGCTGACCCTTTTATACTAGAGGTTTCAAGCCCAGGGGCAGACGAACCACTAAAGAATAGAAGACAGTACAGAAAGCATATTGGGCGAAAGCTTGAAATAACAACAAACGATGCTGTAGCTGAATTTAAACTTATTGAAGTAAAGGACGAAAGCATAATGTGTGCACCGGTACTTGATAAGAAACAAAAGAAAAATAAAGTAAAAATTGAACCTGTAGAGATCAGTTTCAACGACATAATAACTTCAACTGTAGTATTATCTTTTAAGTAAAGGAATATGACTTTAGGACTAGTAGAATCGTTCGCGGAATTCAAAGAATTCAAGAACATTGATAGAGCCACAATGATGGCTGTGATGGAGGATGTTTTTCGAAGCATGCTTCGTAAAAAATATGGTGATGACTCCAATTTTGACATCATCATAAACACCGATCAAGGGGATTTGGAGATTTACCGAAACCGTAAGATTGTGGACATGGATGAGGTGGAAGATGAAAACCAAGAAATAAACATCGAAGATGCATTGAAGCTTGAAGATGATTATGAAATTGGGGAAGATGCAATTGAAGAAATCAAGTTATTGGATTTTGGCCGTAGAGCAATTTTAGCTGCACGACAAACTTTATTATCTCGTATTCTTGAATTAGAGAAAGACGAGTTATTTAAGAAATATAAAGACCGCGTTGGAGAAATTGTTACCGGTGAGGTATACCAAATTTGGAAACGTGAATTGATGGTTTTGGATGATGAAGGCAATGAGCTTATTCTTCCAAAAACGGATATGATTGGCCGTGACTTCTTCAAAAAAGGAGACAGTGTGCGCGCCGTTGTTTTACGTGTAGAAATGCAAAACAACAATCCGCGAATTATCTTGTCTCGAACAGCACCTATATTCTTGGAGCGTTTGTTCGAATTGGAAGTCCCGGAAATATTAGATGGATTAATAACCATCAAAAATGTAGTACGTGAACCAGGTGAGCGAGCAAAAGTAGCTGTTGAAAGCTATGACGATAGAGTTGACCCTGTTGGAGCCTGCGTAGGAATGAAAGGGTCGCGAATACACGGAATCGTACGGGAATTGAGAAACGAAAATATTGACGTTATCAACTTTACTACCAACACTCAACTTTACATTCAACGGGCATTAAGTCCTGCGAAAGTATCAAGCACAGTGTTGGATGAAGAAGAAAAACGTGCTGATGTATATTTGCCGAGTGATCAGGTTTCACTTGCTATTGGTAAGGGTGGTTTTAACATCAAACTTGCAGGTAGGTTGGTTGGATACAACATAGATGTTTATAGAGAAAACATCGAAGAAGATGACGTTGACGTAGACTTGGATGAATTCACTGATGAAATTGATGAGTGGATAATTGACGAGTTAAAGGCAATAGGTTTAGACACCGCCAAAAGTGTGTTAGATATGGGTGTAGATGACTTGGTTCGTAGAACGGAACTTGAAATTGAGACCATTAACGAGATTAAGAAAATATTTGAAGCTGAGTTTGAGTAAACACAGTAACAAATGAAAATAAAGATGAAGAACAGGGCAATTATCATGAAGTAGCGCGGATCATACATATGGTCAGTTCGCGTTCGCTACACGATATTTGAGACGGTTCTTCGGTAATTAAAAAGTAATACATTAATGGCTGGAAAAACGCACAGAATTTCAAAAGTTGCAGCAGAGCTCAATGTTAGCTGGAAAAGCTTGATTGAATACCTCAACCAAAATGGACATGAGGTAGACATGAAAATGACGGCTAAGATAGGCCAGGATATGTATGATGTTCTTGAACAAAAATACCGTTCAGACAAACAAGCAAAAGAAGAATCTCAAGCCCTTGAGATTAATATTCGTCGACAAGACGAGACCTTAACTGCGCATACACAAAAACCTAGCGACAAAAAGAAAAAAGCCGAAGACGAAGCACAAGACATCGTCTTAATTAAGGACACCGGTCTAAGTCGCCCAAGTACTGTAGAAGAACCAGCAAAAGAGGAGGTTGTTGAAGCTGTAGTTCCGCCAGAAGAAAAGACCCCAGAGATTAAAGTTCCAGAAGCAAAGAAAGAAGAAGTTAAACCTGAACCTGAAGTAGCGAAGGAAACTCCAGTGAAAGAGGAGCCAATTGTCACGAAGACAGAATTGCCTGGATTTAAAGTACTAGGGAAAATATCGTTGGAAAAGCCCGAAAAGAACGATAAAAAAGAATCCGAAAAGCCAATAGAAGAAAAGCCGAAAGAGGAGCCAAAAGCCGAAAAGGAAGCACCAGCCCCAGAAAAACCCAAAGAAGAAGTTGCTGAGCCGGTTGTAGAAAAGAAGGAAGAGGTTAAAAAAGAGCCAACGGTAGAAGTTGAGAAAACGAAAGAACCCGTTGCAGAGAAAAAAGAAGAGGCTGGAGAAACAGTTGTCAGACCAAAATATGCCAAACTCGGTGGTCTAACGATTAAAGGTAAAATCAAATTACCAGACCCTCCATCCCCTAAAAAAGTTGCGAGTAGTGGTGGTAAACCAGAAGACAATCAACGTAAAAAACGCAAGCGTACTATTAAGGCTGGACCAGTTAAACCAACTGGAAACTTCGGAAAAGGAAGACACGTTAAAACAAATACCAAAGACGTCGCAAAAGACGAAATCACAGAAAAAGAAATCCAAGATAAAATTAAGGCTACACTTGCCAAACTTGGAGGAAATAAAGGGGGTAAGGGCCCTTCACGTCAAAAACTAAGACGCCAAAAACGTGATGATCATAAATCGACGCGAGAAGAGGAAATCATCAAACAAGAACTTGAAAGTAAGGTTCTAAAGATTACTGAATTTGTTACGGCAAATGAAATGGCATCTTTAATGGATGTTTCAGTTAACGAAATTATAACAGCCTATTTCTCTTTGGGAATGATGGTATCTATCAACCAACGATTAGACGCAGAAACCATTAAGATGGTAGCTGACGAATTTGGTTTTGATATTGAATTCATTGATGCCGAGGAACAGGTGGAGTTTGGGGAAGAAGAAGTAGATAGCCCGGAAGATCTTGAAGAACGCGCTCCAATCGTAACGATTATGGGTCACGTTGATCACGGTAAGACGTCTTTACTGGATTACATTCGAAATACGAACGTAATTGCTGGTGAGGCTGGTGGTATCACGCAGCACGTTGCCGCATACGAAGTTGAACTTAAAAACAAAAAACGAATCACATTCGTCGATACTCCGGGTCACGAAGCCTTTACTGCAATGAGAGCAAGGGGTGCGAAGGTTACGGATATTGCTATTATTGTAATTGCAGCTGACGACAACGTCATGCCGCAAACAAAAGAAGCAATTAGCCATGCTCAAGCAGCTGATGTACCAATCATTTTCGCTTTCAACAAAATAGATAGGGATGTTGCTAACCCAGATCGAATTAGAGAAGAGTTATCAGCCATGAACATCTTGGTTGAAGAATGGGGTGGTAAATACCAAGCACAAGAAATATCAGCCAAAAAAGGCACCAATATTGACGAGCTTCTGGACAAAGTATTGCTCGAAGCAGAATTACTAGAACTAAAAGCAAATCCAAATAAAAGAGCAAAAGGTTCTGTAATGGAGGCGCGTTTAGATAAAGGTCGAGGGGTATTGGCATCTGTACTCGTACAGGAAGGCACACTCCGCGTTGGAGACCCACTTGTTGCAGGTCATCATTTCTGTCGTGTTAGAGCGATGTTCAATGAGCGTATGAAGCCGGTAAAAGAAGCCGACCCAGCTACGCCGGTAAATATTCTTGGTTTTACTTCTGCGCCGACGGCGGGAGATTTATTCCAAGTATTTGAATCTGAGCAAGACGCAAAGGATGTTGCAAATAGAAGAGCTCAATTACAGCGTGAACAAGGTATTCGAACAACCAAACACATCACACTTGATGAGATTGGTCGACGATTGGCAGTTGGGAACTTTAAGGAACTTAAAGTTATCGTTAAAGCGGATGTGGATGGTTCTGCAGAAGCACTTGCAGATTCATTATTGAAACTGTCAACTGAAGAAATTCAGGTTAATGTAATCCACAAGTCTGTTGGACAAATCACCGAATCGGATGTGCTTTTAGCATCTGCTTCTGATGCAATTATAATTGGTTTCCAAGTACGACCAGCAGCGTCTGCGCGTAAACTGGCTGAAGCTGAAGAAATAGACATCAGAATGTATTCTGTAATCTATAAAGCGATTGAAGAAATTAAGTCTGCAATGGAAGGCATGCTTGCACCAGAATTTGAAGAGAAAATTACTGGTAATGCTGAAATTCGTGAAGTCTTTAAAATCACCAAGGTTGGAACTGTTGCAGGGTGTATGATTACCGACGGTAAAATACAACGTGACAATAAAGTTCGATTGATTCGTGACGGCGTCGTAGTATACTCTGGTATGCTTGCAGCGCTTAAGCGTTTTAAAGATGACGTGAAGGAAGTAAATCGTGGTTTTGAATGTGGTATGCAAATCAAGAATTACAACGATATACGTGTTAATGATATCATTGAATGTTACACTGAGGTAGAAGTAAAACGTAAACTAAAGTAATTGCCGCAAATGTCACGTATCACGGCCCTCCTTTGTATTTGTGTGGTTTTGGTTAGTGCAGGGTGTGACAAAATCGCATCCTCCGGAATTTCAAACACCAATTTTACATTGGTGAATTCTAATGATTTATATCAAGTTGCGTTGCCAGATTACATGTCGGAAGCAACAAATTTGAGTGACGAAGCTGCGTTGCAGTATCAAAATTTATTCAAGGAATTATATGTTGTAGTACTCGACGAACCATTGCTTGATTTTCAGGAAACATTTCAAGAACTCGGCTTGTATAATGACTCATTAAGTGTAATTGACAATTACACTGATGCCCAGTACAACACCATTATTGAAGGTTTAGATATCAAAAGCGAGGTAATTCAAAAGTCTGTTAAAATAAATGGTTTGCCTGCTAGAATTGTCGAATTTGACGCAGAGGTAGAAGACATAGATGTGCCAATTACCTACTACTACACCTTTTTTGAAGGCAAAGAAAATGTATATCTGATGTTGGCATGGACATTACAAACAAAGCGAAAAAAGTACCAACCAATTTTGGAAAAGATTTCAAAATCTTTTCGGTTAATAAGTGATATGAAGTAATTGGCTTAACTGATGTCAAGCGCTTCATTGGGGTTCCAATATAGTGTTTCGAGATTTCGAATTTGATTGTCGATAATCTCGACCCCCTCCTCCCTTAATAATTGTTCCATAGGGACACCGCGAAAATGGGCCTTACCTGTTAATATACCTTTGCGATTTACTACCCGATGGGCTGGCAAATCATGTTGTCCACTGTTTAATGCATTTAACGCCCAACCGACCATTCTACTCGAGCGAGCGGTACCTAAATATTTTGCAATAGCACCATATGATGTTACCTTGCCCTCTGGAATTAGGGCCACTACCTGGTAGACCAAATCAAAAAAAGATTCGGATTTATCATTTTCGTGCAACCTTTTATCCTTAGGCATAGTCTTTGTAACAAACTTAAAACATTATAGACCTTATTTTTGTACAAACTTGAAGAGACAATTATATATGAGATTCATAAAAACTATCGTGCTGTTGTTATTTGTTGGAATTGGGATAGCGAATGCTCAACACAAAATAAGTTTCAAAGTAAACGGTTTACAACCCGGAGATGATTGCATTTTAGCGCATTATTACGCTGACCAAAACCGCATCGTTGATACGTCAACCGTTAGCCTGAATGGAGACGTTATTTTTAAAGGTCCAGATAAACTCCTAAATGGTGTTTACATCATCGTTCTTCCAAGAAAAACATACATTGAATTTATTGTTCCAAATGATGACCAAGATTTCGAAATTACTTTCGATACGAGCCTAGCGCCAAGCAGCAAATCCGTAACTGGGTCAATCGACAACCAAGTGTTCTTCGAATTTGACAAATTTGCTGTTGGTCCAGGAACACGAAAACGCGATCTAATTAATGAGTTTAAAGAGTGCGAAAGTCAAGAGTGTAAAGACAAAACTAGAGCGGAAATAAAAGCGGTCGATAAAGAGGTTGATACAAAACGAAAATACCTCGTTGAGAAATATTCCACCACTTTTACGGCTAAACTGTTTAAAGCAGTAATTGATATAGAAATTCCTGAAGAAATCTCAAACGACACAACCGGCAAAAAGTATGATTACTTTAAAGACCATTATTGGGACAATATTGATTTAACCGATGATGGCATGCTGCATACCCCGGTTTTTAAGGGCAAGCTTGAATATTATATCGGCAAACTTATTGTACAGCAGCCAGACACGTTAATCCCAGCTATTGACGCTCTGTGTTCTAAAATTGAACGCGGTGGCGCAATGGAAATTTACAAATACGTTATATGGTGGAACACCAATCATCACGAAGAATCAAAGATGATGTGTATGGACAAAGTACTCCACCACATGGCACTAAACTACTATTGTGCTGGCAAATGCTATTGGGCAGATTCTGCTCTTGTAGCAAAAATGTGTGAGCACGCAAGTAAAATAGGTCCAACGGCATGCGGTGTTGTTGCACCCAACATGACACTTTCGGACAGCACTTTTGCTCGGAAATATGAATTACACAAACTAGACGCTCCTGTAACGGTAGTTGTATTTTGGGATCACCAATGCGGTCACTGTAAAAAAGAACTTCCAAAACTTAAGCTTATGTACGACACCATGAAACAACGCGGTGTTGAGGTGTATGCGATTTACACACAAGCTGACTGGGAAGGATGGAAGGAATATATTAGGGCCAACAACTTGAATTGGCTTAACGTAATGGACGCTTTTAACGATGCAACTTATCGAGAAGATTATAATATCATTTCCACTCCTCAGTTATATATGTTAGACGCAAACAAAGTGATTCGATTTAAAAATCCTCCAGCAGACAACGTTGGAAGAATTGCTGAAATTATGCTGGAAGAATACGAAAAAAACAAGACCCCTAAATAATCAATTGGGTTGATTTCTACGAACATTATGAGAAGTACACTTGCAATACTCTTTCTAATAATAACAGGCATAACCAACGCCTCTGCACAATATGATATTCGGTTTAAAGTGAATGGTCTGCAAACAGGCGATTCGTGCATTCTTGCCCATTACTATGCGGATAAAAACAAGGTTGTTGATACTGTTGCTGTAGACAACAACGGTTATGCCGTATTTAGAGGTGAAGGTAAGTTGTTAAACGGTGTTTATATCCTCGTACTTCCCAAGAAAACATACGTTGAACTAATTGTACCAAATGACGATCAGGAGTTTACCATTGAGCTAGATACCTCCCTTTCACCTTTCAAAAAAGCATCGACTGGTTCTCTCGATAATGAATTGTTCATCGAGTTTGACAAGTTTTCAGTTGGCCCAGGCTCTAAGAAAAGAGTATTAATCAAAGAATACCCGAAGTGCGATAGTGATTCCTGCAAGGAGCGTATACGCAATGAGGTGAATGAATTGGACAATCAAATTGACGTAAAACGTAAAGAGATAATTGACCAATATCCTAACACTTTTACAGCCAAACTATTCAAACCCATATTAGAAGTTGAAATTCCTGAAGAGATAAAAGGCGACAAAACGGGTATTGCGTATCAATATTACAAAAAACACTTTTGGGATAATTTTGATTTAACGGATGACGGCCTTTTACGTACGCCAATATTCAAAGGAAAATTAGAATATTACATCACAAAAGTGGTTCAACAAGAACCTGATACTTTAATTCCTGCTATTGATGACTTATTGGCGAGAATTGAAAAAGGAGGTGCAACAGAAATGTACAAGTATGTAATATGGTGGAGCACAAACCATCACGAGGAATCGGACCGTATCTGTATGGACAAAGTCTTGTATCACCTTGCAAAAAACTATTACTTAAGTGGTAAATGTGAATGGGCAGACTCAAACACCATCACCAACATGACAGACTACGTTAAAAAGGCCAAGTTGATACAGTGTGGTAATGTAGCCCCCAACATGACCTTAGTCGACACCACGTACTTGCGGAACTACGAATTGCATAAGATCAACAAGCCAGTAACAATCGTTATTTTTTGGTCTCATACTTGTGGCCATTGTAAAGAGGAGATTCCCAAGATTAAATTGATGTATGATACGCTTAAGCAAAAGGGCATTGAGATTTATGCAGTTTACACGGGCTCCGACGTAAATGGCTGGAAAAAGTACATTCGAAAAAATGAATTAACCTGGATAAACCTTGTTGACGCACACAACAATTCAACATACAAAAAGGATTATAATCAAGTAAAAACCCCCGAGGTTTATATGCTGGATGAAAATAAAATCATTCTATACAAAAACCCGCCAGCCGACAACATTGGTAAGATTGCCGAAATGATGTTAGAAAACTACAACAAGGCACACGCCGAGTAAATTAGTTCAATTTTATTGTCTTCGCTTTTATCTGCCCGTACAATTCACCAGGATATAACGCCAAACCAAAATTGCTATAAGGACCGCTTAATGTAGAAAAGGATTTGCCAAAACTCATCCTTACTCCCATTCCGGCTTTTAATCCGAACCAATCTGTAAGCAAATACACGGCATTAACCCCGAGTTCAACTGGTAACACAATCGGTTTACGCACAACATTTAAACTCCCATTGATACGCTCTGTATATCTGTTCCGACCAATTCCAATTTGAACGGGATAGCTTAATTTCCATCTATTTTTACGGAAAAACGTGTACTCCGTTTGAAATCCCAGATATCGAAGATTGTTCACCTTCGTAATCGTATCAGTTCTATTAACGACAACTTTGTCAACCGCAGGGAGGGGCATATAATTATATGCCAATTCAAACCGGATTTTTTTATTGTAATCCAAGCCTGTAAACAGCCGCATTGTTCTATATGGGTCCCCAGATACAATAGATGTCTTACCATTTAATCCAAATACAATGTGTGGCTTGTATGTCAGCGCCTTCCTAACACTATCTATCACCTGTGCCTGTACGGATGACGTTACAACCGAAATAACCAATGCAAATGTGAATAGAAGTCGTCGTAACATGCCTGATTTAAATATTTTTGTAAATAACATAAAAGACTTTGCTATTTAACTCAGTAGCCTTTTTGATTTTTCTACCGATAGTAGTTTTGCTGTACTATCTGGTGCCACACAAATATAGATGGGTGGTATTGCTTTCTGCGAGTTACTTTTTTTATGGTTCTTGGAAAATAGAATTTCTGAGCCTTATCCTGTTCTCTACAATCGTAGACTTTTATGTAGGCCAGCGACTTTATCATGAGTCCAGACGATATCTCCGAAATTTACTGTTGACGGTTAGCCTTACCGCGAATCTTGGCCTCTTGTTTACGTTCAAGTATCTAGTATTGTTTTTGTCCGATTTGGACCCAATGATGACCAATATTTATACGGTCGATCATCCCTTTTTTGGCTTTATAAAACAGGGTATTTACTTTACCATACCCGTAGGCATTTCATTCTATACTTTTCAGACATTGAGCTATACGCTCGATATTTATCACAAAAGAATCAAGCCCGAAACCCACTTAGGTCACTTTGCACTATTTGTAACTTTTTTCCCGCAGTTGGTTGCAGGTCCTATTGAAAGGTTCTCAAGTTTAATGCCTCAGTTCAAAGCAAAACATGTAGCAACCTATAGGCAGTTTCAGAACGCGTTTCGTTTAATGCTGTATGGCTTCTTTATTAAGATGTGTATAGCAGACAACCTATCCCCTTTAGTTGATGCAGTATACACCACCCCAGAAGCATTCGGAGCATGGAGTACTTGGTTTGGCACCTTCGCATTTGGCCTCCAGATATATACCGATTTTGCTGGATACTCGTTAATCGCACAAGGAGCAGCCCTGTGTCTTGGCATAAATCTAATTGATAATTTTAAGACGCCATATTTCAGCACCAGTATTGGTGAGTTCTGGAACCGATGGCATATTTCGTTGTCGACCTGGTTTCGAGACTATTTGTACATACCATTGGGTGGTAACAAGGTTTCAGTACTACGTTGGGTTGTCAATATACTTGTGGTTTTTATAATCAGTGGTTTTTGGCATGGTGCTAATTATACCTTTTTAATCTGGGGTGCAATTCATGGATTACTGTACTTAATAGAACGCATGATAAACGCAAAAAAGCGTTTACCAAAAACAATGCTGGTCACTGTTGTTGGGGGAATATTGATATTTATATCTGTTAACGTGGCATGGTTGTTTTTTAGGATTGACACGCTGGCACTTGTTCCCAATCATTTTAATGCCTTATGGCAAGCCTCTGGTACAGATAAACTTGATATCTCGTGGCAGATATATGCCATGTTAGGCCTTTTTATACTTTTTGAAATAGCATTGTACAACAAACGGATTGATACATTGCTCGACAAAATGCGTTTACCATTGCGTTGGTTGATTTATGCAACATTGCTATGGTGTATAGTTGCTTGGGCAGGCGTAACCAATCATCCTTTTATTTACTTTCAATTTTAGTGATTAGATCGAAAAAACATATTGTCTTTCAACTCGTACTTCGTGCTGCTGCATTACTATGCCTGTTTCTCGTTTTTAACATTATTTACAAAAAGTATTTTTGGCAAGAGGATTTGGATGCGCATGGACCGTTGTTAAAGGAGTTACATGATGTTGAGCAGTGGGCCGATGTCTTGTATTTCGCAGAGTCTTCAAATTTTAATGTACATGAAAGCGATACAGACAAAATTTCTATCAGTTTACTGCTAGATCGGTATTTACCAAATAATAGGGTTGGCACAGTTGACCATGCGGGGTATCACGTTGGGCAGTTTTTGCCCGTTATTGAGAACATCCCTGCAGACAGCGTCCCTAAAATTATTGTGGTTACAATGAATCTTCGAACGTTTGGCCAAGATGCGATTTTCGGTCCAAACGAAGCCACATTACAAAAAGCAGCTCGGTTTAATTCCCCAAATCCACCCCTTCTAAATAGACTACTGATTTCATTGAATCACTACGACAATAGGACACCCCATGAAAGAGATCTTTTGAAATGGAACGGTTGGACATACGACACACTCAAATCCCCTTTTGATTCAATTCAATTTGAACATAATACAATTAGGCGGTGGTGTGAAACCATTAAGTTCCCAGATTCAACTGGTCAAGAAGACATGCATCGGCGAATTTTAGCAGATCAAAACATAAAAGTTTTTGGGTTTCACATTACTGACAAGAATCCGATGGTGCAGACTTTTGATAAAATTGTACAAGTAGCAAAGTCTAAAAACTTGACGTTAATCTATAATGTCTTGGCAGAAAATATAGAGCAATCTGACAGCCTGGTTGGTTCCAATCTCGTTTGGGTGATGAAAAAGAATCGAGACTTTTTGGTTGAGCGTTACAGCAAAATGGGTGTTATTGTGGTAGACAACCTTGAGCTTGTAGGAAATGAACATTTCAACGAACGAGAAGTATTCCCGACCGAACATTACGACGAAACTGGAAGAAAAACAATCGCTAGGAATGTTGCTAATGCGATAAAGGCGTTATCTAACTAACGTTACAGATCCAGAAAAGGTGCGAATCCGATCGTCTAACCCTTTTACCCTGAATGTGTAAATGTATACGCTTTCAGGAAGGTCTATTCCATTGTATCGACCATCCCATCCGAGTGCTGGATTATTTGTCTCAAATATCAATCCACCCCATTTATCATAAATCTTAAAATCATAAATTCCATCTTCGAAATCCTCAGGAGATTTAATAAAAACAGAATACGGTTTAAACGAATTATTTACAGCATGATCAAAAGGTGAAAATGCGTTTGGAATAAATATGATCGGTTCTCCCTCAATGTATATGTTATTCGAATGGCTAGACAAACTGTCAAATGAATTACCAACAATTCTAAAACAGTTAGATGCTCCAATCCCAGCTCCCACATTAAACACGAACGAGGTATCAAAACCAGAAACCTGTTTAAATACAACAAATCCTTGGTTGCTATTTCTCATGATGTCGTAAGACTTAACTCCCGTGTTCCACCCTTTATACGCTGTCCATGTAAGCGTCAAGCTTACATCCTCTTTGTCTACGGAAAGTAGTATGGACTTCCCTATTCTACCTTGTGCGCTTTTGGAACCACAATGGTCAGTTTGAATTACACCGTAGCTGTAAGTCTTGTTTTGTACGTCCACATTGTAATCAGAAAAAGTTGCATCATTTGTTTTGATTTCAATTGGGCTACTGCCTTCTATACTTTTCAAAAGCGTAAACTGACCTGAGTCACTTTCCGTTACAACGTTTATGAAATTGTCATCAACCACAGAAACGACTTTAATGTGGCTTTCAACACTGTTTCCAAGATACACTGGATGGGAGCAAACCGTGTTGCTATTACTATTTAGGCCTTTTGTTTGATTTACAGCAACAATTTTATAGCAGTAATCTTCATCACAAAGAAATGAATCGGAATAAGTGAATGTTTGCCCGTTAACTTCTGTCAGCAACTCCATTTGGCCATTGATTTCTCTCCAAATTTGATACAGCCCATTTAGGCTTACATTCTTCCACCCGATATATGGGGTCCAGGCTAAGTCGTTAACACCTGTCGATATTGAACTAATTGATAAATGGACTGTACAATGAATTTCTGATAACGCGCTTGCAAAATCACAGCTATCTGAGTGCGATATTTGGTAGCAATGAGACCGATTATTGGTATTCGCTAGTGAATCCGTAAAACCGAGTGTTTGACCGTTAATTTGAGCCAAGCCACCGCTAACATTCACCAAGTTTACACTATCTACATATGTGCTTAAGTAGTTGGCATTTGGTTTGGCAACTGATACCGATGGATACCCGTTTTCCAGGACTGAAACCATGTCAATCGCTGCTTTTACGTTATTACTTGAATCTCTTATCCGAATGAAAATTGAATCCTGTCCAGTACAATCCATAGAATCGATAACGTTTAACAGTATTTTCATATTCCCAGAAATTTCAGGCAAGTAGATAAAACTAGAATCTGTTTTATTTTCTATTTGAGATGTAGTTTGAATCGTCCACATTCTAGATTTATATGAGGTATCTAAAACTGATAAATCTGAAACACGAAATGGTTTTGTTACACAATGAATGCTATCTGTTAATATTGATATTTGCGGACTTTTTACAACATGAATTGGGCTCATCGCAGTGTCCGAACAGCCAAATGTGTTCATATTAATTAAAGTCATATTGTACCTGCCGGGCGTTTGATATTTGTGCACTCCTGTTGCGGAACTTCCATCGGGTTTCCCATCTCCCTCGAAATCCCAGAACCATGACGTTGCCTCATTTCCTAGGTAGTAATACCGCGTCCGAAGTTTAGAACAGGCGATTGAATCTACAATGCCAATAATGGCCGTTGGTGATGGTTTAACAACAATCGTCGAGTCCGTTTTAAATGCTGTCTGACATCCATTTTTGTCGATCACAAGTATTACTGGGCGATACTGCTGTTCAATAATTCTCCAGTTGTTTTTGTAATAATGAGGTTCGTCAAGGCTAAACCCAAATTCGCCGCCATCTCCATAATCGATATACATCTTGTGAACGTTTTCCACTGGCCCATTAAAAGTCACAGCTAATGGCTCGCACCCCCTTATTTGACTTAAGGTAAGTTTTGCTGATGGCCCATCTACTTTCACCAAGTTTTGCTTCACCAAGGTATCTGCACATCCACTTTTATTCTTTGCAATCAATCGAACGGAATACGGATTAATACTTCCTGTGTTCTGCTCGTAAAGTGTTGTCACTTTCGATAGCGTCGTCTTGAGTTGTTTCCCGTCACCAAAATCCCAAAACAAGGTGTCAGCAAAGGTAGATTTCGACTCAAATCGTTGGTAAACTGGCGCACAATACAAATTAGAGTCAATTGGAAAGAACTCTGCTTTTGGTGAGACTATGTGTAAGGTTGTTGACGCAGTGTCAAAGCATAAGGAATCTCTACTTGCAACAATATGAAATGTGTAAACTCCTTCTTTTGTTATCCAAATTATACTCGTATCCTTATTGTTGTTTTTTATCGTAAATGATTCATCAGGACTCAAAGTGTAGTACCACTTGTTTATGAATGTGTCTGAGCTATTCGTAAATCGAATAGGTGCGTTTGCACAAACTGCAGTGTCAAGAAATACTTGCTTCATATTTAATCCAGATACAATGGTGTCGGAGTAAGCTGTGTCTAAGCATCCAAACTCATTCTGGCTTATTAGTCTAATTATATATTTACCATCCTGTTGAAAGTATATGGTAGGCTCTTTGATTGTATCATTATCGATTGAATAACCTGAGTTTGGAAAGACGTCCCATTGATATTTAAAAACTGTGTCGGTTGAAGGGTTGATATAGTTTCTTACGTTGGCTTTTGGGGAAACTGGAATTTTAGAACAAGTTCTGTTTGTTGAGATGTTTATCACCGACTGAATACCATTGATTGAAATGAGATCTTTTTTTGTCACTGTATCACGGCATAACCCAAAAATTGAAATGTGATATGTTACGTTATAGATGCCCGGTGAGTCTATTTCAACAATTGGGTTTTCCCCAGTGCTCCGTAAAGTATCTTTCTCATTATATATAATCCAACGATTGATATAAGATCCGTTTCTAGGATCGTTACTTGAAATAAGCGAAAACGTATCAGACGGACATTGATTGGGATTTTCAACTCTTAAACCAGCCTTAGGTTCACCAACCTCAAACACGAATTTTCTTGAATCAGTTTGTCTACAACCAAGTGCATTATAAGCAACAACTTTTAGGTCATAACTTCCCTTAAATTTTGCTTTAAACGTTGGTCGCGAAATGAAAGAACTATCTATGGCTGTTGTTGCGTCACTGCTGCGATACAACCGCCATTCAAAGACGTCCGAAACATTGTAACTACTCGGTAGTGAACTGTTTTGAATAATTACCTCTTGGTTAAGACATACCACCTCTGAAATTGGTGTATAATCAATTCGAATTGAATCAGCACGTATCAATTCAGACCGGTAAAAGGAGTCAGCACATCCGTTTTCATGTCTCACGGTTAAATCAACGTCGTAATATCCAGAGTCTTTGACCAGATATTCAAAACTCTTTTTGTTTGAGGTTTTAAGCAAATTGCCTAAGCTATCGTAAACCATCCAACGGTAAACAACATTTCCCGGTTCAGAGAAAAAACTTGTATCACTAAATTTTGCTAAAAACGGGAGTTTACAACCGTAATGATTACTTGCATTCATCCTAGCCTGAACTTTTTTAGCAGATACAAATGCCTTTTTCAAATAATGTGAGGTACAGAAACTATCGACGTGAGTGAGAAATAAGTCAAAAACACCTGACTCTGTAAATGTAAACTTCCGTTGACTCGTAGAAAGTGAATCTATCAAGGAGGTGTCAAAGTTTGGCACATTAAAAAACAACTGACTGCTTGTCGATTTGTTTAAAACCCGAACGTCTACACCCTTTGTAGTACAAATAGATGAATCACTGATAGCAACGTTAAGGATTAGTGAATCCTTTGGTTGTGCAATCCCTTTTTTCAAATCCGAATATGTGCAACCATTTTTTGTAGTTAGCTCCACCGATACGTCATAATTACCCCCTTTGGCATAACGAATATTTCTTGGAGAAACTTCTGTACTCTTCACAGGGAGTCCGCCACTAAAACTCCATGAAATCGATTTAATTTGTGTTGGCGAAAACCCAGATTCGACCGAAAAACTGAGGTCACTATTCACACAACCCCTATTGTTTACTCCCTTTATCTTAACATCCTTTGCTGAGACTACTTCTGTGATATCACGATAGCTCTTAAATCCACGACAGCCATGGCTGTCCTCAACCATCAAAGAAATATTCTTTTTGCCATCGCTTGAGAAATTTCCCTTTTTGATATTTGCAGTGTCTCCGTAATTTATGCCTTCGATTGTCCAAATTCGAAACACGGAGTTACTTGTTAAGTCAGTGAATTCAAATTCTTCCGAAGTAGAACAAAATATTTTTTTATTGATGGATGCAGAAGGTGTTGGTCTTTTATACACTTCTGCAATCTTTTTAACAACGGTTGTACATTGCTTACCAGTTGCAAGTGCAATATAAAGTGTAAGAGATATCGAACGTGCATTTGGTTCAATTAATTTGAAAGTATCGTTGCCTGGAATAGATCCCTTTCCAAAATCCCAAGCAAAGAATGACCCTGATGGAGCGTTTTTTGCAACAAATTCGAAAATTCCAGGTGCACATGATTCATTTGTGTCTACCTCAACAGCAATAGAAGAGCATTGCGCTTGAGTGGTCAAACTTAACAATGTCATACCCGCAATTAAGATGGTTGACAGATAAGTTCGGATTACTATAGAATTAGACAAAATATAGGGTGTAATATCTTCTACTAAGATACACCAACCTTTCAAACCGCTGCATTTGTCTAACTTTTAGGACAAAAGCAGTGTATCACTATTCTTCCTCAGAAGATGACTCCGTTTCGGCATCTTCGCTCATCGGGGTTTCGTCTGTAGCAGGATTTGATTCTGCACTGTCGGCTTCCTCATCATCACGATCGACGAAATCGTTAACCTTTTCTTTGACGTCATGAGCAACATCCTCAACCTTATGTTTTATCTTATTTCCAACTTCTTTGGCGTCTTCTAATAACTCACCAGCTTCTTCTTTCACCTCTGCCATGACTTCTTTCGCTTTAACGCTTATCTTATCGGCTACTTCCGACATCTCAGCGCGAACCTTAGCCGTTGCTTCGGCTGCATCTTTTGCCATTTCATCTGCTTTTATCTTGGCCTTTTCACTAAACTCCTTGCCTTTAACAATAGCTGTATCCGCTACAACCTCAGCTTTTTGACTTACTTCATCAACTGTTTCTTTGGCTTTGCCAAATAGATTTTTTAAAAAACTTGAAACTCCCATATTTATATAACTATTTAAACGTGCCACAAGTTACACTTACAAAAATGATTTGGCAAGAATTGTATGCTATCATACCTTTGTCATTCCATTAAAAAGGGTGTAACATGAAATTGCATAATACTATTAATGGGGAAGAGTTAAAGGAAAAAATTCAAAGCAGTGCCGAAGCACGCACTACAATTTCGTTTTACAAATACGCCAAAATTGGCAATCCCCAAGTTTTTAGAGATCACATCTACCTCCATTTCAACAGTATTGGGGTATTGGGAAGAATATATGTCGCAACTGAAGGAATAAACGCTCAGTTTAGTATCCCTACAAATCAACTAGAGCATCTAAAGTCTCATTTAAACGATATAACATTTTTAGAAAATATTCGGTTGAACTATGCCGTTGAAGACAACGGAAAGTCCTTTTTTAAACTGGCTATAAAAGTGAAAGACAAAATTGTTTCGGATGGATTGGAAGACGACATTTTTGACATTGCAACGCCAGCAGATTATTTAGATGTCAAAGTGTTTAATACCCTGACGGAAAATCCCGACACCATTATCGTCGATATGAGAAATCACTATGAAAGTGAAGTCGGGCATTTTGATGGCGCTTGGTGTCCAGATGTAGATACCTTCAGGGAGCAACTTCCTTTAGTAGTAGACAAATTAAAAGACAAAAAAGACCAACCTGTTGTTATGTATTGTACTGGAGGAATTCGCTGTGAAAAAGCAAGTGCTTACTTAAAATACAATGGATTTAAAGATGTGTATCACCTTGAAGGTGGTATAATAAAGTACAGCAGTGATGCCAAAGAACAAGGTTTGCCAAATAAGTTTATTGGTAAAAACTTCGTATTCGATGAACGTTTGCATGAACGCATTACGGACGATGTTATTGCGAATTGTCACCAATGTGGGGTCTCATTCGACGACCATATCAATTGCAAAAACAAAGCATGTAACTTGTTGTTTATTCAATGTCCTGCTTGTGCTGAGCAGTACTCAGATTGTTGCTCTGAAGAGTGCCAGACGATTGCAGCATTACCAGAGGAAGAACAACGTGCGCTTCGCAAAGGCAAAGACAAAGGTGTTCGTATTTTTAGCAAAGGGCGGTTTAAGAAGAATGTATCCAAACAGGATTAATTCTATTAATCTAAAATTTTACAAAGGTTGTTCGTCTTAAAGTTTGACTACCGTATTCGTTCAATAGGGTTTACCAACCCTATAACCTGGTTTTCATTTTTTTCTTGATAAAAAAACAAAAAAATCAAGACTTCTGAATTTTTCTTTGAATTCTACGAAAGGCTTTTTCTCCCCGTATTCAAAGCCGCTGCGCTTTCCTGCCTGCTTAGCGCAAGGCCAGCACACAAAAGTCTTTCTCAAATTCTACAGAAAACTTCAAAGGTCGTATGATATCATGCACATATTAATGAGAGGTGGCTAGACAGAAATGCGGGCCGGCGTAGGGGTGAATTGAGGATGACTTAGAAAATCAATAAAAGTGCATGCAATCTTTTATTAGATTTTGTTGGCACCCGAAAGAGCGTGATGGAAGCATATTTCTGTCGAAGGCTTTTTGTTTCGTTTTTGACCCACAAAAATGAAATCGGGTTATAGGGCGGAAGCCCTAATCGAAGAAAGTCTTAGCCCGATATATAAAGTATGGCTATAGTGCTTCAGCTTCATGTAATGAAATTATTGAAGATTTTGACAAAGTCAAAATCTGAATTAAGCATTATCTTGCAGCGGTGTCTGAAAAGGAAAAGAGGTATAAGCGACTTATAGAAAGGTCGAAAGGGGTGACCCGTAATTTTAACATCTCAGTCAGTCGGGCAAAAGAATACCAACTGCGAACGCTAAAACGACTTTTGTCGAAAGCAAAAAATACCCAATTTGGTAGGCAATATAATTTTGATGCCATTCTAGATTCCGGATCCATCTATCAAAATTTCAAGGACACTGTACCCTCGGGCGACTATTTACATATGCTGCCTTGGTGGGAACGCACTCGGACGGGAGAGCCGGATGTTTGTTGGCCAGGGAAAATTGAGCATTTCGCGTTAAGTTCAGGAACCTCTGATGGCGCTTCAAAATACATTCCCGTTTCTTCAGATATGGTAAGGGCTATTCGCCGAGCGAGTATGCGCCAAGTATTGGCAATTGCAAGAACTGATATGCCAAAAGATCATATGACGAAACATTGGTTGATGATTGGTGGTAGTACTTCGTTAAACTACAACGGTATATATTATGCAGGTGATTTAAGCGGCATCACGACTTCAAAAATTCCGCCCATTTTACAACGCGTATCGAAACCAGATCCAGAGATCAAAGCTAGTGACAATTGGGCTGAGAAGATAGAACGAATAACTTCAGAAGCACCCAACTGGGACGTAAGCATGGTGGCTGGTGTACCTGCATGGATTCAGCTTTTGTTTCAGAATATCATTGATCGCTATCAATTGTCCGACATCCATGAAATTTGGCCAAACTTAGAGGTGTATATACATGGTGGCGTTGCTATAAAGCCTTACAAGTCAGGCATAAACGCGCTACTTGGCAAACCCATTAAATATTTTGAAACATACTTGGCATCTGAAGGGTTTATTGCTTTTCAAAACAGACAGGCCGAAGATGTAGGTATGCGTATGTTGATGCGGAACGGTATTTTTTATGAGTTTGTTCCATTCAATGAAGACAATTTCGACGAAAACTATAAACTCAAACCAAACGTTGAAGTTATGCCGATGTGGGAGGCTAAAGAAGGAATCGATTATGCGCTACTTCTATCTACCTGTTCAGGTGCGTGGCGTTATTTGATTGGTGACACCATTCGGTTTACGAATATTAAAAAACGTGAAATAATTATAACTGGTAGAACCAAACATTTCTTGAGTTTGGTCGGGGAACACTTGAGCGTCGATAACATGACACAAGCTGTTGACATACTTGCCAAATCGATCGAGGAGAACTTGGAAGAGTTTATGGTTTTCGGCACCAAAGAACAGAACATTTTTGGGCACCAATGGTATATTGGTTGTCATAATCACGAAATCATAAGTTTAGACTACAGCGAAGAACTGGACAATTTCCTTCGGGATTTAAACGACGATTATGCTGTTGAGCGCGACCATGCCTTGAAAGATGTACAAGTAAATCTTATCCCTATTGAATGGTTCTTGGAATGGATGCGTTTAAATGGTAAAGAAGGATCTCAGCACAAATTTCCTCGGGTAATGAAAGGAGAAACACTTAAGAATTGGCAATTATTTTTGTTTGATAAAGGTATCGAGAAACGCACCCCAGCGCAATAATTAAGCAAATACGGCTGTGTATTGCTCTCTCAACTCGTTTAAAATAGCACGTATTTCATTTGGACTATCGGCAGTTACCAACCGCATACGATTGGGTTTAAAATTCGCGATCGCTTTAAAATAATTTGCGTAATGTCTACGCATTTCAAAAATACCAAGGCGCTCCCCTTTCCATTTCAAGCTTTCTTCGAAATGCTGTTCGCACGTTTCGATACGTTCAATCATAGTTGGCCCTGGCAATAGTTCACCTGTTTTAAAATAATGCTTTATTTCTCTAAAAATCCAAGGATGTCCAATGCTTGCACGACCAATCATTAGGCCTTGTACGCCATATCGATCACGCATTTCCTTAGCTTTTTCAGGTGAATTAACATCGCCATTTCCGAAAATCGGGATGTGAATTTTAGGGTCCTGCGCGATTTCCCCTATCAAAGTCCAATCGGCTTCTCCCTTATACATTTGTACTCGGGTTCGTCCATGAATACTTAAGGCTTGTATACCTACATCTTGAAGTCGAGCAGCAACATCCTTGATATACTTCGTGTTATTGTCCCAACCCAATCTTGTTTTTACTGTTACGGGTAAGTGTGTAGATTTTACTATTTCGGCAGTCATTGCAACCATCTTTGGCACGTCTTGTAGTAAGGCTGCACCTGCCCCTTTGCAAGCCACCGCTTTTACCGGACAACCATAATTTATATCAATTAAATCCGGGTTCGCTTCCGTTGCAATCTCAGTTGCTTCCTTCATCACGTCGATATCACTCCCAAATATTTGAATACCCATGGGTCGTTCATACCCAAATATGTCGAGTTTTTGCCTGCTTTTAGCAGCATCTCTTATAAGCCCTTCCGACGAAATAAATTCCGTATACATCATGTCGACCCCTTGTTCCTTACAAACCGCACGAAATGGCGGGTCACTTACATCCTCCATTGGAGCCAACAAGAGTGGGAAGTCTCCAAGATTTATATCGCCGATTTTTATCACCTTTGCAAAGATACTTCATAGATGCAAAATAGAGTACAATCAAAGATTGACGGAATATCCCATTTCTTTTTAGCCGTTGGTATATTAGTCTTGTCGTTATTGGCCATGTTTGGTGTTGCCATTGTTGTGATAAAAAATGGCTTTGGATTTCAGTTGGAAGAGTTAACTAAAATTGACCTTTTAGCTTTCACTAAGCATCAGTCTACAGCACTAAAGCTTGGACAGTTTTTTACCGCACTCTCGTTTTTACTTGCAGGATTTGTTTGTACAAAAACGTACAAACAAAAATTTACGGACTTCACTAATTTAAACTCTCAGATAAAACCCCTCCACTTTCTATTGGGATTCCTGATGCTACTGGCGTTAATTCCTATTGTTGATGGCTTAGTGAGAATAAACGCTGCGCTTGAACTTCCAGAAAAGTGGGCTTCGATGTTTTCTGATATAGAATCAACTAGTAATCACACGTACGACCTCTTTTTAAAACACAATACCGGCATTCACTTATTTTTCAATATATTGGTAATGAGTGTTTTAGCTGCTGTTGGAGAAGAAATTTTCTTCCGAGGTATTTTAATGCGTGTGTTAACCAAATGGTTCAATAATGTACATGTTGGCATATTCATATCCTCCGGACTTTTTACAATCATGCATTTTCAACCGTATAAGGTTTTGCCAATGATGTTACTCGGCCTCTTCTTGGGGTATGTGTATTACCGTACAAAGTCTTTATGGATTCCAATTGTCTTGCATGCGTTTAATAATGCCATTGTAGTCTTTTCAGATTGGTTTGATAAAAAAGGATTTGATTTTGCCCTATTTAGCCCCGACTTTCAATTTTCATCCGGAACAGTAACAACAAGTATTGTTGTTCTTGTTGGATTGGGGTACTTCTTTTGGAAAAAAACGACAAACAACGATTTCGACTATGCGTAATATAAATTCAAGGTTACTGGTAGGGACAATTTATGTTGGAATCACAATCGCAGCCCTATTAACAAATATGGCAACGGCAGGATTTTACATTTGGTTAATCCAAGTCTTCTGTCTTTATGAATTTTACAAAATCACAATTAAACCAAAATCAATTCTATCAGTCCTATTCCCTTTGCTCATTGGTAGTTTTTTGTTTTTTCTGACATACATTAACCAGGACTCTGTTGTAAATTTTAAACTGTTATTGTGGTATCTAATTCCGCTGCTGGTGTTGTTTCTTTCCTATTTGATTTTTTACAAATCTGAATCTTTCTTGCAGGATGCGGGGCACATGGTGTTAGGTTGGGTATACATTTCTATTACTCTTGCTTTCTTATTGCGCATCGGCAATATGGTTTTTGAATCAAATAATACAGAATTGTTGTCATACAATGGGATGCAAATCTTGCTAGTCTTTATCTTTATATGGTTGAATGATAGCTTTGCTTACCTGGTAGGTCGCAAGTTTGGTAAACGTAAATTAGCCTCAATCCTTTCCCCTAAAAAAACGGTTGAAGGTTTTATAGGGGGGCTGGCAGCTTCCATTATTTTCTCATTGGTTTTGTACCGTTTATTTCCGGTTTTTGACCAAATTCACTTTGCAGCATTGGCCATTATTTGTTCTGTCGTTGGTACACTTGGAGATCTTTTTGAGTCCAAAATCAAACGCCATTTGAGTATTAAAGATTCAGGAACTGCCTTGGGTGGACATGGTGGTTTTCTGGACAGAATGGACTCTATAATATTGGCTTCTCCAGCTTGTTTTTTCTATTTGTATCATTTCACAGTCGGATAACGAATAATCGTTCAAAAAAACGCATAATCTGTTGTTTGCCTGTTAATTAATTGGATAGCTTTGCGTTAAATTTTCGAAAAATACATGAGTTCTAGATACAAAGAACCTGCTCCTATCAAGGACCATCTAAATCCATTAGATTCAATGATGGAAAGATTTTCAGAAGCCACCAAAATCCTAGGATTAGACGACTCTACTTACGAGGCTTTAAAGTCTCCTGAAAAATGTGTTACGGTTAATCTTCCAGTTACAATGGACGATGGAACAATTAAAATTTTTGAGGGTCACCGTGTAATTCATTCGGCCAATTTAGGGCCATCTAAAGGGGGTATTCGCTACTCGATGGGTGTTAACTTGGATGAAGTAAAAGCTTTGGCGGCTTGGATGACGTGGAAATGCGCTGTTGTTGGAATTCCTTACGGGGGAGCAAAGGGTGGTATCAAGTGTGATCCACGAACTATGAGTACAGGTGAATTAGAGCGTTTGACGCGTGCTTACACCAACTCAATGAGCAACGTCTTTGGGCCAGAAAGAGATATACCAGCACCTGATGTTGGAACCAATCCACAAACCATGGCTTGGATTATGGACGAATACTCGAAACTAAAAGGTGTTTCAAGTCCTGCTGTTGTTACCGGCAAACCAATTGTTTTAGGGGGTTCAAAAGGGCGACTTGAGGCGACAGGACGTGGCGTAATGGTTTCTACTCGATCCGCAATGGGAAAACTTAAAATGAACCCGAGCAAATCAACTGCTGCGGTTCAAGGTTTTGGCAATGTGGGTTCAATAAGTGCAAAACTGGTTGAAGAGCAAGGTGTAACGATAATAGCCATCTCTGATGTATCGGGAGCATATTTTAACGCAAATGGGATTGACATCTTAGATGCGATCGCGTATACGGAAGGCAATAACGGAACGCTAGAGGGCTTTACTAAAGGAGAGCTAATCACCAATGATGAGTTGTTGGAACTTGAGGTTGACGTACTTATTCCTGCTGCACTGGAAGATCAAATCACAGCGGAAAATGCCTCAAGAATAAAAGCAAAACTGATTGTTGAGGGAGCAAACGGTCCTACTTCATTTGGCGCTGATAAGATATTAAACGACCAAGGCATTATGGTAATCCCTGATATTTTGGCAAACGCTGGCGGTGTTTCTGTTTCCTACTTCGAATGGGTACAAAATAGATTGGGTTATTTTTGGACGGAAGAAAGGGTGAATCGCCGTGCAGACAGAATTATGAAACAAGCGTTTGAAACCGTTTATGAAGCGTCACGCAAATACAAAGTTGATATGCGTATTGCGGCTTATATAGTTGCTATTGATAAAGTGGCAAGCACAAAACGACTTCGAGGCACATATTAATGATACATAAAGAAGGATATACGATACTTATTACCACGTTAATTATCGTTAGTGTAATAGTATTTTTGGTGTTTAAATACACGGAGATTTCTTGGGTGAAGTACCTTACTTTAACCGCTGGAATTGTAATTTTCACTTTATTCCTTCAATTTTTCCGCAACCCAACTAGAAACACAGTTTTAAATGAACATCATGTCATTGCACCTGCTGATGGAAAAGTAGTTGTAATTGAAGAGGTTGAAGAACCTGAATACTTTGAAGGCAAACGCATTCAGCTAAGTATTTTCATGTCACCTTTAAACGTTCATGTCAACCGCAACCCAATTTCTGGAATTGTAAGCTATTTTAAGTACCACCCAGGCCAATACTTAGTTGCTTGGCATCCGAAGTCTTCAACGCTTAATGAACGCACTACAACGGTTATTAAAAACGAAAACGGTACTGAAATTTTGTTTCGCCAAATTGCTGGAGCAGTTGCTCGACGTATTTGTTATTACGTTGATAAAGGGGATACAGTAACCCAAGGTCAAGAAATGGGCTTCATTAAATTTGGAAGTCGAATAGACGTGTTTCTTCCAATCGGAACAAAAATAAACGTTAAGCTAAACGAAATTACCAAAGGTGGTGAGACCGTTTTGGCTGAGATTTAATCCGTATCAATATCATACACCTTACTCAGTAATACAAGGTTTGATGGGTCGGTATAGTCATATTGGTAGACCCCATCTTTTGCAGTGACAATTAATAACCCATTGAGAGGAATAACGTCGGTAGGACTTATTGTTGTTATTTCGCTAAGCTTATTGTCCGTTATATTTTTAGGGTCACTTGCGTCATACACTTTCAGTCCAAAATCATCTTCGCAAACAAATAAGGTGGTGCCATCAATTCCAAGACCTAAAGGATAAGTCATATCAAAAACTGCTAGTTCAATTGGTAGTTTTACATTCTTAACATCATAGGTATACAAGGCATTTCTATTTCCGCCACAACCAGTACCGCCGTGTGTAGTGACGTATGCGATATCGTTTTGAACCACTACAGGATCACACGAGCGAAAATGCTCAGATGTGCTCTCATGAACAGGGCTTCCAGGGTTTGCTTTATGATTGAATATCTGCATGCCCGTTGTTGTTCCGATAAACAGGTAATCTCCCATTGGGAAAATCGTTTCTATAAGACTTGTCCAGTTGCTAATATCATTTACACGCGCTTTCTTGGGATCAGCTCCATTTGAAATATCAATTGCCAATAAGTTCCTATTGTCCACCGCATAGATATAGTCATTTACAACCGTCATGCGTGCAGTTGAGCCACCCGTCCCAGTTGCACCTGCTTCTGCCCCACTATTGTCTGCTGTTTGAACTGCAAGATCATCTTGCATCCCAAAAACAAAGCCACTGCCTTCACAATTGTAATCTTCATTTGTAACCCATCGCTCTTCAATTATATAATCATAAGCTATGGAATCTCCGTTTGTCTCAAACAAATTGAAAACGTTCTGATTGCGATCTACCAAAGTATATGTCCCTTGGTTGATTTGAATCGTTACTAAATCATTAACATTATTTGCATAAAGGTAATTGCCTTTCACAACCAAATCAGTGCATCCATCAAGCTGAATAAACTGAACGCGAAGTGGCGCTGACGGATTGCTGTTATTGATTACATGAAATCCTCTATTTTGGTCCACAACAAATAATGTATTTCCAAAAACGTACAATTTCCCTGGCTTATCTATCTCCTTTGCAACCTGTACCTCAAATGAGTTTCTTGTATCCGCTATAGACTTAAACAAGGTTATGGTTTCAGTAATTTTATAGGTGTCGGTGCATTTATCTGCACACGAGTACATCAGTGACGACGTGAGTAATAACAGTGTTACTATTTTCCAGTTGCTTGATTTCATATCGGTGTTTTGAAGTCTAAAGGTACTATAATCTGTTCTGTCTAAAACCAAATATTAAAAAATTGACACTCATTTCATTTTTCAATCGTAATTTGTGTCCTGATAAAACCATCACACTGTATGAAACCAAAGATGTTGACTCCAAATATTCTGAAGCTATTGCTTGTTTTCATTCTGGTAAATTTCTGTTTTTTTGGTTTTGCTCAAACCACCAAAGACTATGTGGTACTTAAAAGTGGCGATGTCATTTCTGGGAAAATTACGCAGATGAACGACACAGCCGTTTTTATTACGACTGGAGCCTTGGGTGATTTGGTTATAAAAAAAGAGGATGTTCAGTCTATGAGTTTCGATGCTTCTGAAAATCCGCAGCACAATACTGGCCCACGCTCCTCATTTCGACCTAGTTATGATATGCCTTTATGGTATAAATCTGGTGGAATAGGTTTCAATTCCTTTAGTGCAGACTTAGAATTGGGACGAAGAATAGGGACATCTCGCTTAAGAGGCTTTATTAAGTCAGGTGTGCTCATTCTGCCCAACTATGATATTTCAACATTGCCTGTTGAATTGGGCATTGGTGTTTACCATGACACTACTAAAAAATCAGATTTTATTCAAATGCATGGTGGTTACGCGTTTTTGCTGTCATACAATACAAGGGGTTGGTATGAACCAGGTATGGTGTACGGCTTAGACTACCGACACATATTTGTCAATCGATATAATCCAAAGATTGGTACTTATCTTGAAGTGGGATATCAAGGAGGTATGTTAAAGCGGGAGTTTGACAATTGGTGGTGGGGTTCACAAAGTTCTCAAACCATTGAACGTGTTGTACACAGGAACAGACTCCGTATTGGATTTGGGGTCATTTTCTAATCCCTATATTTTTCGCGCCACTCAAATTTTTTAATCTCCTCATCGAGCGAACCCGAATCAATCATTTCTTGAAGCTTTGGATGCGTTTCTCCTTTAGACGTAAGATGCCAATTTCCGCAGTCTTCGCATTCGTATACATTTACTGCTGAGTTTCCTACGAAACGGATTCGGGCATCTATCAGTGCGCCTTCGGCAGCTCCTATAGTGGTGTGTTCTTTTTTTTTCGATGGACAGCTCATGACGCATCTAAAATTGATATAACACAAAAATAGCCAAGAGATTGTAAATGTTACCTTACAATTCTTGGCTATCCAATTAAATATTATGTACCTAAACGCCCTGTTGGGCGGATTGTTAACTACAACCTAATGAGTTACCGCAGTTTAAACACTTATAACATGTTCCACTTCTCACAGTTAGGTGACCACACTCATTACATGCAGGTGCATCACTTTGCATGGATTGCAAGTGCATATCTGATGCTGAAGATGTTGATGCCGCTTTAGCCTCAATGGAAACCGAAGTAACAACGGATTGTGTTTTAGTTATAGCTAT
Organism: bacterium; assembly: GCA_047639155.1. Taxonomy (GTDB): domain Bacteria; phylum Bacteroidota; class Bacteroidia; order NS11-12g; family UBA9320; genus UBA987. The sequence goes on along the minus strand of JBLING010000002.1, from coordinate 2,326 downwards.
CGCTGGGGAGTTGGTTGCGTTTTGGATATTGTTGTCACCCGTTTCCGTAATCGGTGGTACTTGAACCAAATCGTTTCGGTGTAGGTATTCAAATCCCAATAAGCGGAATATAAAGTCAATAATTGACGTTGCATTCTTGATATTATCATGTCCTTCAACATAACCCGCTGGCTCAAATTTCGTGAATGTAAATTTGTCGACGAATTCTCTCAATGGCACTCCGTATTGCAATCCTATTGAAACAGCAATTGAGAAACAGTTCATCAATGATCTGAAAGTTGCTCCCTCTTTGTGCATGTCTACAAAGATTTCACCTAATCGTCCATCGCTGTATTCCCCTGTTCTGATAAACAGTGTTTGCCCACCTACTTTGGCTTTTTGGGTAAATCCACTTCGTTTGCTTGGTAATTTCTTACGTTCAACAATATTGGATAACTGCATTTGGAAAATTGTATCACTACTCTCGTCAATTATGCGGCGAGCTGCGTCCAATACCATATCCGGTGTAATTTCGTCAAGGGTTAATTCTGCTTTCTCAGCAAGTACCTCTTCGATTTTATCTTTTACTTTTTCTTCTTTTTTAACGTCAGACTTAGTACTTAGTGGTTGAGATAATTTGCAACCATCTCTGTACAATGCGTTTGCTTTTAGACCAAGCTCCCAACTCAACTCATAACAAGATTTGATATCTTCTTTAGTAGCTTCGTTTGGTAAGTTTATCGTTTTTGAAATGGCGCCTGAAATAAAAGGTTGGGCGGCACCCATCATGCGAATATGTCCATGAGCATGAATGAAACGTTCTCCTATATTACCGCATCTATTTGCGCAATCAAATACAGCTAAATCCTCATCTTTTAAATATGGAGCCCCCTCAACGGTCATAGTTCCACATACATAATCATTTGCTTGTCTGATCTCTTCAATTGTGTATCCCAACACTTCAAGTAAGTTAAAGTCTGCACTTTCATATGCTTCCTTCTCTAAACCTAAGCGTTCCATTGTGGCTTCTCCAAGCGTCCAATGGTTAAATACAAAGCTGATTTCAAAAGCGCTTGCTAGTCCTGCCTCGATAGATTTTAGATCTTCCCGATTAAGTCCTTTGGTTGTTAGAGATTTGTGGTTTACCCCAGGTGCACCTTTTAAAGTCGCATGTCCTTTGGCGTAATTTACAATTGCCTCAACTTGGTCTTCAGTGTAATCTAGGTTTCTTAAAGCTCCTGGCACGGATTGATTAACAATCTTAAAATATCCTCCTCCACTTAGCTTCTTGAATTTAACCAAAGCAAAATCTGGCTCTATACCTGTTGTATCACAGTCCATCACCAAACCAATTGTTCCTGTCGGAGCAATTACCGTAGTTTGGGCGTTTCTATATCCAAATTTCTCCCCTTGCATTACCGCTTTATCCCATTGGTCACAAGCAGCTGTTAGTAGATAATCTGGGCAATATTTTGGGTCGATACCTACAGGCATTACGCTTAAACCTTCGTAATCGGTGGCGTTGTATGCTGCGTATCTATGATTGCGCATTACACGCAACATGTCTTCTTTGTTTTTCTCGTATTCTTTGAATGGTCCAAGGTGTTCGGCCATTTCTGCTGATGTTGCGTAAGCAGTTCCAGTTAGAATCGCTGTAATTGCTCCACAAATTGCGGTAGCTTTTTCACTATCGTAAGGAATACCACTCAACATTAATACAGACCCTAAGTTGGCGTAGCCCAATCCTAACGTTCTATATGCATATGATAACTCTGCAACTTCTTTAGATGGGAACTGTGCCATCAAAACAGATATTTCCAATACTGTAGTCCACAATCGCGAGGAATATTTAATGCCTTCAACGTCGAATTCTAAGGATGCTTCGTTAAAGAAATGTCGAAGATTCAACGATGCCAAGTTACAGGCAGTGTTGTCTAAGAACATATATTCCGAACACGGGTTAGACGCATTGATTGGTCCGCCTTGTGGGCAAGTATGCCATTCGTTAATCGTTGTGTCGTATTGTACGCCTGGATCTGCACATGCCCAAGCTGCAAAAGCGATATCATCCCAAATCTTTTCCGCTGGAATGCTATCCATAACCTCACCATTGCTTCGTGCGATTAAGTCCCAATTTTCGTTGTCCTTTAAGGCTTCAAAAAACTTGTTTGGAATACGTACTGAATTATTTGAGTTTTGACCAGATACGGTTTGGTATGCATCACCTTCATAGTGTGATGAGTATCCGCCGTCAATTAAGGCCGCTACTTTTTTCTCTTCTTCTTTTTTCCAGTTGATGAATGACATGATTTCTGGATGATCTAAATCCAATGTCACCATCTTAGCG
>JBLING010000001.1:0-38605 GCA_047639155.1 bacterium | reverse complement strand
TTCTTGGTTGATTAGATCAAAAATTTCTTTATCCATTTCCATTATATTGTACACACAAAGATAACTAAACGACTGGGCTACAGCGTATCTATATGGAGTTTTTATTACCTTGGCTGTTACTAACTACTGAAGGTAACATTTGAAATCATTGATATAATGCGTAATTGTCGATTAGTACATACTCTACAAAACAGAAATTTGCTGCCAAAAGTTAAAAAGGGGCTGTTTGTCCTCTTTCTTTCTGCGCTCTCTTATTCAGTGACTTATGGTCAAGGTGTGGGCGTAAATGAAGATGGGGCAGATCCAGATCCATCAGCGATTATGGATGTAAAATCCAACTCAAGGGGCATGCTGATTCCGCGCCTTTCAAAAATTGCTAAACTCGGCATACCTACCCCAGCCAACGGTTTAATGGTATATCAGACAGATGATACTGTCGGTTTTTGGTATTATGACAAAAATAGGTGGAAACCGGTCTTTCAAAATATTACAGCAGGTACGGGTTTATTAGGCAACACCATTGAGGGTTATGGAACAATTAGCTTAGAGCCAACAGGTGTTACACCTGGACAATATGGTACTTCAGATTCAATTCCCCAATTTAGGGTCAACTCCTTTGGTCAGCTCGTTTTTGCAGGTAACATCTTGCTGCGTGAAGTTGATGGAATAATAGGCAATGAAATTACAGATACGGCCAACAGCTTAGGCTTACTCAACAGGGGCGGTTCTGGAACTAGTGCTGACCCATACACAGTAGGTGTAAAGGCTGGGCAAACCACAAACGACATTTGGATGTGGAATGGCGGCAATTGGGAATTGACACAATTCCCTTTCGAAAAAGACAGCGTAATTGGAAATGAAATAGCCGATACTGCACAATCAAGAGGTGTTTTAATTAGAAATGGAAGTGGCAACTCAGCCAACCCGTATACAATAGGTGTTACAGCAGGAACAACCGCTGGCGATGTGTTTATGTGGGACGGAAGTAAGTGGGTATCAAAACCCATTGTGTTTCCAACGGAAGTAGATGCTATAATAGGAAACGAAATTGCAGACACAGTAAACGCACGGGGTGTTTTAACACGCCGAGGTACTGGTATAGGTGCGAATCCATACAAAATTGGTGTAACGGCTGGAAATAATGTCGGAGACGTGTGGATGTGGGATGGAAATAAGTGGGTGTCTTCACCGATAACAATACCTGCTGAAGTCGACGGTATTGTAGGCAATGAGGTTGTTGATACTACAAACGCCCGTGGAATTTTAAATATTTACGGCGGCGGGACAACAGCTAGCCCTTTGAAAATGGGTATTGAGCCTGGTGTAACTTCTGGTGACGTATGGATGTGGAACGGATCTTCTTGGGTGCCAACTGCGATTATTCACCCTCCCGTTTTTGTTCCCAAAGAAAAAGACAGCGTAATTGGTAACGAAATCGCGGATACATTAAATACATATGGCTTAATTGTTAGACAAGGTGGCGGAACAGACGTAGATCCTTATACTATTGGTGCAAAGCCTGGTACAACAAGAGGTCAATCTTTGGTCTGGAATGGTTCTAAATGGATATTAACAACTATCGTAATTCCAAAGGAACAAGACAGTGTTGTTGGAAATGAAATTGCAGACACACTTGGTTCAAAAGGCATATTATCAAAAGGCGGTTCAGGAACCGCAGCTGACCCATTTAGTGTTGGTGTGAACAGTGGTAATAACTCTGGAGACGTGTGGATGTGGAATGGGTCGGCCTGGGTGCCTACGCCTATTACGCACCCTGCTGAAGTCGATGGTATCATAGGAAACGAATTAACCGATACGTCAAATTCGCGTGGAATATTAAATAGAACTGGAAACGGGACGACAGCAAATCCGTATAAAATCGAAATAAACACAGGCAGTAGTTCTGGTGATGTTTGGATGTGGAACGGATCTTCTTGGGTGCCAACACCAATTACACACCCAGCGGAAGTTGACGGTGTAATTGGAAACGAAGTAACAGATACAATTACAAATGGCTTTTTAAGCTTAACGGGTGCAGGAACAGCTGCGAGTCCGAAAAAACTAGGATTAAAATCAGGTAATACGGTTGGCGATGTAATCGTTTGGGACGGGACAACTTGGGTTCCAGGTTACTTAAACAGAAACACATTAGACATGGCGTACGACGAAGGTGGTGCGGGCAATGGGCGCATAATGGGCGCGGATAATGGCGCAGTGGAAGTACAAGGTACTGACGGGTTTATCGTCAGTGGCAAAGTTGGAACAGGTGCAACTGCTGGTTCGTTAGGAGCCGGAACACGCTTACATTTCAATCCACGCGTATCTGCATTTAGAGCAGGTACAGCAGTTGGTGGAGAATGGAACGCCGCCAATCTTGGGTTATATTCAACCGCATTCGGCTACGGGTCGGTCGCTTCAGACGACCATACTTTTGCCGTTGGAAACGGGGCCTCTGCATTAGGAGAACATAGTATCGCCCTTGGAGATAGTAGCATAACACAATTACCTTATTCGATAGCAATCGGAAATCGTTCAATTACAGGTGGTACAAACACGACCGCAATTGGAACGGGAAATAACGCATACGGTCAGTATTCTTATATAGTTGGAACAAATTCAACCGTATTGGGTACTAACTCAGGAGTTTTTGGAGAGGAATGTTTGGTGTTAAGTGGCCACAAACATGGCTATGCTTTCGGTTACCGAGATACCGTTAAAGGAAGTTATGCCGTAGCTATTGGACACAATGCTTATTCAGAAGGAACAGGAGCAATTGCAATTGGAACAAACGTTCGAACCAATAATCCTTATTCTGTGGCAATAGGTAATAACGTTGATGCAATTGCAGATAGGTCTGTGGCAATAGGAAGTTATGTTTCTACAAACTTCAAAAACGGTTCATTCATTTTTGGCGATGGAAGTACAACAACTCCAACGTTAAGTGCTGCGCAACATACCATGACCATGCGTTTTAACAACGGTTACCGCCTTTATACAAAATCCGATTTAAGTACTGGGGTATACATGAACAACGCCGGAACATCGTGGAGTTCTGTCTCAGACAAAAACATGAAGGAAAATTTTGAAGATGTTAACGGAGAAGCGATTCTTCATAAAATTGAAAATCTTTCCATTACAAAATGGAACTACAAAGGCAATACAGACGACGTGAAGTACATTGGCCCAATGGCCCAAGATTTTTATTCGTCCTTTGGTTTAGGTGGATCCGACAGTTTAGGAATAAGCACTTTAGCATTTGATGGTGTTAACATGATTGCCATTCAAGCATTGGTTATAAGAACCAATAAAATTCAAATTTTAGAGGACACAATCTCTAAACAAGACACTGAATTAAAAGCACTTAAACAAGAAATAGACGAAATCAAACGGTTATTAGAAGACAGAAAATAGCACCCGGTCGCTTAATGAAAAAACTGTTCACACATATCGCTTTGATGTTCTCCCTGTCTCCCGCTTTCTGCCAAGGATGGGTGACGAAAGACGTACAAATTGTACTGAAAGACAGCAGTCATATTGTTGTCAACGGGATTACCGGCGACTATACAAACAAGGGTACTGGCCTTATAACTACGAACAATACTGCAACGATACATGTAGATGGCGATTGGGTCAACCAAGGGTCGACACCTGCTATTGGGAATAACGATGGAACTGTGGAGCTTACGGGAGGGAACCAACGAATTACAGGAACCACTACAACATCGTTTAACAACTTGGTGTTCTCTGGTGGTGGAATAAAGCGTTTAATGATACGAACTCTCGTTGGTGGTGGTTATGCGTCTCCAAGGAAAGGTGTTTTGGCATTAAACAACCGACATTTACTACTGAACTCTAACGCACTTATAGTCAACAATAATTCAACCGGAGCAATTACTCGAGGTGCCGGTTTGTTGATAGGCGATACTGACCCAACCAAGGGTTATAGTAAGGTGCAATGGAATTTGCGTGATGCTACAGCTGGAAATACTTTTACAATACCCTTTGGCACAATAGACTTTCAACACATCCCAATGGACATTGCCGTAGGTTATGTTGGCACCCAGTCGGGTGATTCGGGTTATGTCTCCGTAGCGACCTATCCAACCAACCCTATAATAACACCAAACAACAGACCATTACCAATTGGTGTTCCACACCTAGACAATCGATATAAAATTGAAAACGATGTTAAATCTGTTGACCGTTTCTACGTACTCGCGTCAGATGGATATAGCAGCTATCCTGTTGTTAAACTTGGGCTCTCTTACGTCGATAGAGAGTGGGATGCAACAGCCGGAAGTCTGAACACATTAATTGAAAAAGACATAAAGCCCGCACGGTATAACAGCGCATCTGGCTCTTGGGATTACGGTATTCCTGGCACGAATGACGTTGCAAAGAACAAAACCGTTACCGGGAGTGTGAATACAATATCCGGTGCTTGGGTATTAGCCAACTATCCACATTGTCCCGTTTCAAATTTTACGTTTAACAACGACTGTGATAAACTACCTGTATTGTTTACAGACTCGTCATACATTCAAGTAGGTACTATAGATACTTCTGTTTGGATTTACGAGGGTAATGCGCTTTATAGTCAAAACACCTTGCTTCGCCAGTTTGGTGGCGATGGTTACTTTGATGTGAAAAGAAAAGTGCGAGGGCAAAGAGGCTGCTGGGATTCGATAACAAAGACAATTCAAATTTATCCTTTACCTAATAGTAGCTTTACATATCGAGATACTTGTTCAAGCGAAACTACCCAGTTTGCATCGAATTCAAGTTCTACCATTGGAATGCCTTTAAAACACGATTGGAATATTGACGGAAACCTCTTTTCGACGCTCGCTCCAATACATGCATTTGGTGTTTCTGGAATTAAACCGATTCAGTTGGTTACTGAAAACACTTTTGGTTGCGTTGACACATTGAACCAAACTATAGAAATTCAACCACTCCCGGAAGTTGACTTCGGATTTGCAAATATTTGTGAGCGCCAAGAAGCCTTTTTTTACGATAGCACAACCACTACAGGCAACATAGATGAATGGCGGTGGCGGGTAAAAGGAAAGATTGTTTCCTATCTTCAAGATCACAATCAGGTATTTAATTCAGCCGGGAGTTACCCCGTCCAGCTTGCTGTTAGAAATGGTTTTGGGTGTGTTGACTCTGTAAATCAAAACATAACAATCTGGCCAAAAGCCAAAGCAAAGTTTGACCAGTTTCCTAAAGAAATATACATCACCGACCCTTTTGTTAATTTCATAGAAAGTGGTTCAGATGCCAATTGGTGGCAATGGTCTTTTGGTGATTTTTCTCCTGAAGAATTTGGGCCTGAGGCCTTACACCAATACTTAGACACGGGAATATTTCGTGCGCGCTTAATCGCAAACAATGACTTTAAGTGTGCTGATACATTTTATCGTACCATCATCGTAAAGCCCAACCTGAACATTTTTATTCCAAACGCGTTTAGTCCTGGCCCAGATAATGACGTCAACACCACCTTCGGGCCCGGTGGTATGTTGTATGGTATTAAGTCGCTTGACATGACCATTTATACACGATGGGGTGAACAAATTTATCACTCTGACCATATCGACAAACCGTGGGACGGCACATATATGGGAGAATTGGTACAAGAAGGAACGTACCTCTACCTCATAAAGATTAAGGACGTTTACAACGACGTATTTAGATTCTCTGGAACCTTATCGGTAATACGCTAGTTCTTTATCCACTTCGTATAACTCACTTCAAATCCATTCGAAACTTCTAGGATGTATAGACCAGAAGCATAATGCGAAACATTTAGTGTGTGTATCAACGCACCTGTAATTTCGACAGAGTGACTCATTACTAATCCCTGAACAGATGTTATACGAACAGTACAATTTGACGAACTTAATACATTTAAAGAAGCGTTTGTAGGATTGGGATAAACCGAAACCCTTCCTACCGAGGTTACAACAGGAATGGATGAGTTATCAGTCTCATACGCCTGATTAAACCCAGCGGATAAATCTATAGATGTGTTTGAATACTGGCCGAAAGCCATCTCCCCTATTGTATATTCTATTGAAAGCGAAGCGGTTGTTGAGGTATTTCCACCTGTGCTCACAACACTTCTTTCTATGGATTGTGCACTGACCGAGGTTGCAAAAAGCAGAGCGGTCAGCAATGTTATATTTCTGATGCTCATATTACTTCTCAATTGTTTTTTCTAAAACACTTAAACGTTCTTCTAAAGCGTCAATATACTCCTGCTGTTCTTTAATCGCCTGAGTTAATACTGGAATCAAACCCACATAGTTCACCGCTTTGTACTCTATTTGACCCTCTTTTTTATGACCCGCCCATTGAACTTGGTCCTTTACAAGATTCGGCAAAACTTTTTCTAATTCCTGCGCTATAAAACCAAACTGAAGTCCGTCAGAAAGTTTTAAGGCTTCTGCTTCTCCATCTTGTTTATAATAATACTGTTTTGGTGTAATTGCTTTTATGGTTTCAATAGCGTTAGGTAATGCTTGTACGTCGTACTTTAGTTTCGCGTCTGATGCGTTTGTAAGTGTTCCAGTATAATTTACATCACCAGCAAAATATCCCGCATAGTTTGTTCCAGCACTATCAGCAATTGCAAATATCCCATAGTTGGTTCCTGTAGAGCTATTGGCTGATGTAGATGCATCAGCATAAACGCCGAGGTTAAACGTATTACCGTTTGTCGCATTACCAAAGTATGCAATACTGGTGCGGCCAGTGCTACTTGCAAGCGTATAAGATCCAATACCTTCTCCTTGCGTATGTACGTCCCCAGTAATTACATTAATGGCTCCATAGCCATACGCGCCACCTTGGCCAATCACCAATGATCGTTGTGCAGAAAAAGTGCCTCCAGTTCCAAGGCCACCATACATTACGTTATCTGTCATAATGAACAAGCCTGATGTACTATGATTAATACTATCCCACACTTTTAATCTATTCGTTGCGTCATCTGTGTTTATTCCAACCATTCCACCAACACGGTATATGTCGTCGCCATTGCTCTTCCATAGTGCCGTATCTCCATCCGTGTAACTCCTTTTCGATCCTGTAAAGCGTAAATATTGATCTTTTTTAGGTGTTGCAGAGTTGTCTAAACCAAAACCATTTAGTTTGTCGGCGTTCCACATTGGAACACTTGGTGTAGTTGCAATCACACCACTTGTAATGGTTATTCCTGTTCCGGGTGTATAGCTTGAACTAGCATCATCACCTGGAGCCCACTTAGAACCATCCCAACGAAGCGCTTGTCCAGTTTTTGCGTTGGTTGCGGTAACATTCGTACCACTAATTTTATTGGCATTCCAAATGTTGTCGTCGCTTTTTGCAGAAATTACATTTGATGTAATATCAATTCCGTTTCCAGCCGTATACGTAGTTGAAGTGTTTTCATCAGCTGCTGGCGCCCATTCTGTTCCGTTCCATTTTAACACCTCACCGGTATTCGCTGAAGAACTGTTAACGTCGTTAAGGTCGTCCGCAGATATGTCAACGTTGGTAACTGTTTCTGCCGTTCTACTATGCATCGCGTAAGGCACAGATTGTAGTTCCACTGTTCCCATGACAGCAAAACCACCCCCTTGGTCTATTTCAATTTTAAGGTAGTGTGGATTCTCTGACCACGCGATATTTGAAAAGTTATCACTTGTAGAGCCTTGTCCAACTACGAGGCTAAAGTGGCCCAATTGGCTCGTTGTTACTACGTGTGTTTCTTCATAAACCTTGTTCGAAGCGCTTTGGCCAGAAAGGACTATTGCTTTAACTGTTATGCTTTTATTTTTTAATAATTCGCCAGAGTTGTCTCTTGCTACCGCTTGATAATTAAAACCATCAGGACTTTGAGCATTTGCAAGGAAGTAAGTAAAACATAAAGTGATAGACGCTACCACGCGTAAGAATTGTTTCATAATTTGATTATTTGGCCGCAATATACACATTGTGCCAAATCATCAAGCCAAATCATTGTGTCACAATTTTGATAGGGACTTATAATAAAACAAGAGGAAATAATGGTCTATTAAACCGCAACAAGAACATACTCATAATGCTCCATAACTTGGTTCGCAAGAAGTTCTTTACAGGCCTTCTCAACTTTTGCTTTTGCTTCCGTTTCGTCAGCTGCTTCAAGTTCAACTAAAATGTGTTTGCCAATGCGCACATTACTAATTTTTTGTAACCCCAGAAGTTGCATGCTTTGGTGCACCGTCTTTCCTTGTGGATCTAACAAAGCCGTTTGCGGCATTACATTAATTTCTGCTCTGAAGTTCATTCGGCAAAATTACGTATTAACGATAAAAGTATGTAGGTAAATATGACAAGAGTTACACCAAAAAATCCAAACAATGCCAAGTGCCCTAAACACAGAATAAGAAATCCAAATTGAAGTTTATTGTTTTGCCACTTTAGATTCTTAAACTTCAATGAAAATGTTCTAAAGTTGGCAACCATTAAGAAAGAAGCCATTACTGGAATACCAACGAATAAAATAGGAGAAACAAAGACTGATTCTGGTATGTGTCTGTCGTATTCGATCAAAAACGGCCATGAACTCAACCACAGCGCCGTTACTGTTGTTGTCAACCCAAAAAATTCGCTTTCTTGTCGGGTATCGTTATTAAACATAGCAAGTCGCAACGCTGCGAACATTGGTAGAATGAGTGCAACATACTGAATCCAGCCTGTGTTGTATTGCATCTGTAGACTGAAAATCATTATCGCTGGCGCAACACCAAAACTGACCATGTCAGCAAGGCTGTCTAAATCTTTTCCGACATCAGATGAAACCTTAAGCAACCGTGCTATTAAACCATCTAGAAAATCAGGAACTGTTGCCAATGCAATGAACGTCGCAGCCCACAATACTTCGTGGTTCATCGAACAAATTATGGACAAAACACCTAAGCTCAAATTTGCCAAGGTGAAGGCGTTGGGTATATGTCTAAGGATTTTCAAACTTTTGTCTGTTTTTCGTGTTTGATTGTCTAATTGTGCTGGTCTGCAAAATAAGCCCAGTAATTTTGCAAAAAAAACAACCTTCTATGTATCGAGTTTTTTATAGTCTGTTACTTGTGACCTTGTTAGCCACATCTGTATCTGCACAAAAATATACAGTTAGTGGGCGCATCACAGATGGCAGTTCTGGTGAAGACCTTTTGTACTCTACCATTCTTGTAAAAGACAAGGCTTTGGGTACAGAAGCAAATGATTATGGGTTTTATTCGTTGACTTTAGATCCAGGGAGGTATACCTTGGTATATGAATATGTCGGTTTTGCGTCCATTACCAAAATCATTGCCCTTCAGAAAGACACCACTTTGAACGTAGAATTGACGCCCAATGGTGAGCGCTTGAGTGATGTTGTCATTGACTTAGAAAAACGTGAACGTCAGGTCGAGAACAAGCAGATTTCTGTAGTAAGTATGGATATCAAAAGGATAAAAGAAATTCCTGTAATTTTTGGTGAAGTAGACGTTTTGAAGACCATCACCCTTTTGCCGGGTATCCAATCTGCTGGGGAGGGTAATTCGGGAATTAATGTTCGGGGTGGATCTCAAGATCAAAATTTGATTTTGCTTGATGAGGCAACGGTTTATAACGCATCACATTTACTTGGTTTCTTCTCGGTTTTCAATGGTGACGCAATAAAGGATATCCAAGTATATAAAGGCGGAATACCAGCACAATATGGTGGCCGTCTAGCCTCTTTGTTGGATATTAAAATGAAGGATGGGAATAAGAAGAAATATGGTGCAACAGGAGGAATCGGAACAATATCAAGTCGATTAACTTTAGAGGGCCCGATTAAAAAAGACACTTCTTCGTTCATGGTAGCTGGCAGGCGTTCATATGCAGATGTGTTTCTACCGCTAGCTGGAAGTGATTTGGCGAAAGAAAGCACATTATACTTTTTTGATTTAAACTTAAAGCTGAACTACAAGCTTTCTGAAAAAGACAAGTTGTTTGCCAGTGGGTACTTTGGCCGTGATGTTTTTGGGTTCGGCAGTTTGTTTGGTATCAACTGGGGAAACGCAACGGGTACGGTGCGGTGGAATCACTTGTTTAACAAGAAACTGTTCTTGAACACGTCATTTGTTTTTAGTGACTTTAATTACGGGTTCAATTTTGAGTTTGCAGAAAACGCTGCTTTTGGTCTCGAACAAAACATTCGGGATTTTTATATTAAACCTGATTTTACGTATTACATGTCTCCTAAAAACACCTTGCGCTTTGGTATGCAGTTAACGCGGCACTACTTTAAGCCAGGTACATTCTTTGCGGCAAATGAAGAAACAAAAAAGACATTTAGTGAAGACCTAGTTTTGGAAGAGCGCAACGCTTTAGAAGGAGCTATATATATTGATGATGAAGTAAAATTTAGCGAAAAATTTAACATTCGATACGGAGCACGGTTGTCGTCATTTTCGAATATCGGCGGCACCGAATACGGCTATACAAAAGATGAAAACTACGCTCCCATCGACATTCTGACGCTTGAGAGGGTATATGCACAAAACGAAATATATAACACGTATTGGGGCTTAGAACCACGCTTTGCCATAAGCTACAATGTTGCCAAACAAACGGCTGTAAAAGCTTCGTATAATCGTACTTTTCAGTACATTCAACAGGCTTCAAATACGGCTTCTGCCTTCCCTACCGATCAATGGTTTTCGTCCAACTTGAACATTAAACCCCAAATTGCAGATCAAGTTGCAGTGGGTCTGTTTAAGAACTTTGCAAAAGGATATGAAACATCTTTTGAACTTTATTATAAAGCGATGCAGAACCAAATTGATTACAGAGATGGCGCTGTATTAATTTTTAATGACAAATTGGATGGAGAATTACTTACTGGATCAGGTGATGCATATGGAGCCGAGGTGTACTTAAGCAAGAATGAAGGTAGAACCAATGGTTTTATCTCATACACTTTAGCAAAAACGACCAGGAATACAACGGGTATAAACAATAACGAAACATATCTGGCCAACTTCGACATTCGAAACAACTTGTCTGTAGTTGCCACTCGAAAAATATTAACGCAGTTATCTGCTTCGGCGACATTCACATTCACGACTGGAAAACCTTATACAACTCCTGATGGCAAGTATTTTTGGGAGGGAGATTGGTATCCATTGTACGGAGACCGCAACAATGCACGATTACCAGATTATCACCGACTCGATATTGGTATAACCTGGAAAAATAAACCCACCAAAAAATACAAGAGCAGTTGGAACTTATCGGTATACAACGCTTATAATAGAGCCAACGCTTATGCGATATATTTCAGGACTGCAACACCTGACGAGGTTTCGGAAAACACTTTTGTAAGCAGCGGCGACCAAGTTGCAGTGCAAGTGACGCTATTTAAAATTTTACCATCTATAACCTGGAATTTTGAGTTTTAATCATGAATAAATTTATAACAACCCTTTTATTCTTAGGCTTGCTTGTTGCCTTAGGTGCATGCGAGAAAGTGGTTCAGCTTAACGTGCCAAACGCAGATCCAATAGTTGTAATTGAAAGTCAACTTTCGAACAGAACAGAATTGTGGAATGTTAATTTAAGCTTAACTCAACCCTATTTTGATCAATCTGGAATTTCGTTTGTTGACGATGCGATTGTCTATGTTGAAGACAACAACGGAAATGTTGACACACTGGTATATGATACTGATGGAAACTATGTGAGCAAAACAGAAAAGACGTGTGTTGTTGGCAACACATACACGCTTAGAGTAAAACACGGTTCAAATACATACAGCTCAACAGAAAAGTGTTCTTATCAGGATTCTATAGATTTTATACAATCATATTATCTTCCTGAGCGTAATGGTTTCATACCGGTTGGGTATTACATTTTTGAAAAAGCCAACGAATATGAACCAGAAGGTGATTTTTATCTTTGGAATATTTATCGTGCTGGGGAATTGTTAACTGACTCAATAGGTTATTTGATTGATACAGATGAATTCCGCGAGACCGGCTTTTTTAACATTGGGATTGACCCTGACGACCCTCTTAAAGACATCGATAGGGGCGTTTTTCCCCGTCCTTTTCCATGGAGTTTTGAAAAAGGCGACAGTGTTACAATAGAGCAATTACGAATAAGTGAGGCGTATTATAATTTTGTTTCTCAATTTGCTACCCAACAGCAGCGTTCGGGAACACCGTTTGACCCTCCCCCATTCAATCCAACATCAAACATAAAAGGCGGTGCCTATGGGTTCTTTAGGGTTGTAAATATCTCGAGTAAGTCGATTGTCGTTACCGAATAGCGTTAGACAATTTCGATAGTTGTTTCATGTCGTCCAACAATTCGCTCGACTGTTGAATGTAGTATTCCTTTGTCCCGGGGCCATAAAATCCGGTATGGATTTTGAACACCTTCTTATTGGGCAAGACGAATAGTAACGTTGGGTAAGACTTTATATCCTTAATCCACGGTATCTCTTTTGCTGCATCCTTTTTATTGGCTTTGCCACCGTATAAAATCGGATATTCAATTCCCAAATTCTTTTTGAGTTTCTTTAATGGTCCAGTGGCCTCGTTATACTCCAGTCTTTCAAAGCTTAGGCCTACGATTTCAATTCCCAGCTCTTTTATTGCGGTTTGGTTTTGAACAAGAAACGCCAACTCATCCATGCAATTTGGGCACCAACTTCCAATTATTTGAACGAGCATTGGCTTTTCGTGATACACTGAGTCTTCAGATGTTACCAAATTGCCCTCCATGTCTTTAAAAGCAAATGAAATCGGTTTAGATTGATCTACAAGCGTTGTCATTTGGTATGGGTCTGTTAAGACTGGGTTTTTATTCCTCCAAGCAATAAATGGTTCATTCCAGTGCTTTCCGCTATAAAATTGACCTCTAAGTGTGTCATTCAATAGGTCCGCTTCAAATAAAAATGCATGTGAACCGTCAAACGTCGACAACTTCAATTGGCTCGTAGCAAATCCTCCTTCCAAAAACCGATAGTCCCCCGTTTCTGTTATAAAGGTTCCCTTCATACTATTGTCATCCGTTTCAAAAAGACCTATGGCACTATATGCGTCTTCTGTGTTCGGACTGAAGGTTACCTGCCATTTCCCATCAATTGTGTTTTCCAGCGGCCCTTGGAATCTAAAGCGCTGTGAAAGGTTGTACTTGCCTATAAGTGGCATTCTATACGACTCTCTGGAATAATCCACCCAGTAACCGCCAGCTACATTCTTATTGAAACCAATAACAAGTGTTGAATTAAAAAATGGACTTTCAATCCATAGTGAATCTTGCTTAAACTGAATTGATTCATGAATAATTTGTTCCTCCCCGTTCCATATCGCGGCTTTAAGAACACTATCAATTTCAATAAACTCAATAAAGAAAGGTATTGATGTACTGTCATCATCTGCGGCCAACTCCATTTTCCACAACCCCAAAATATTGCTATTTTGAAATGACGTATTTCCCCCACATGCTGAGCAAGTTACAATCACTAGCCATAACCACATCTTATTATTCATGGGTCAAAAATATGGTATATTTAAAACCATTTATTATTATGATAACATTAGTCTAAACAATTTCACTTTCTTTTGTTGTCCTTTGAAAGTAATGACTTTAAATTTTATGCGCTTTAAACTCCTGCTCACCATCGTTTTCGTGTTTTTAACAAGCTCGATATTTGCCCAGGAAATTAGTGGTACCGTGACAGACAAAAGTGGAGACCCATTAATAGCGGCTGACGTCCTTGTGAAAGGGCAACGAAATGGAACAAGCACCGATGAAAACGGTTTGTTCAAACTTAATGTCAATTCCTATCCTGTAACTTTAGTTTTTAGTTATCAGGGATATGAAGATTCAGAAATAATATTAAATACTGAATCAGAGGGAAAAAACTTATCTATTGTTTTAGCAGAAAGTAAATCACGACTAAGAACTACCGTAGTAAAGGTTGACCGTGTAAGTGAGAAGCAAAAAGAAACCCCTTTAACAATAGAGTCTTTGGGGCTCAAGGCTATCAAAGAAGCTGCATCGGCCTCGTTTTATGAGAGTTTAGGTAACTTAAAAGGGGTAGATGTAACTGCAGCAAGCATGGGTTTCAGGGTTGTGAATACGCGTGGTTTTAACAGTACAAGTCCTGTTCGGAGTTTGCAATTAATCGATGGTGTTGATAACCAATCACCTGGTTTAAACTTTGCACTTGGCAACTTTTTGGGTGCCAACGACTTAGACTTAAAAAGGGTTGATATAATTGCCGGCGCAAGTAGTGCGTTTTATGGCCCAAATGCCTTCAACGGCGTTATCAGTATGGAGACTAAAAGTCCATACGATTATCCTGGGCTGTCGGTTGAGCTTAAAGGTGGAGAAAGAAATCTTAGTCAGGTTGCCGCTCGGTGGGCTGATGTTATCCCGGGTAAAAATAACCTAAATCGGTTCGCCTATAAAATTGGTGTTTTCTACATGCAGGCGAATGATTGGGAGGCTGACAACTATGAACCAACCGTAGATAGTCGATATGACGAATTAAACCCAGGGGGTTATGACGCAGTTAACGTTTATGGAGACGAAAGCTTTGAGCCAAATAACGATTACACCAGTTCATTTAGCCAATTCAGCAACCCTGGTTTGGGTTACTTTTATCGCACAGGGTATAAAGAAACATCTCTGGTAGACTATAAAACAGACAATCTTAAAGTCAATGCTTCTTTACATTACCGCTTAAGAGATTCGGCAGAGTTAATTTATGCTTTTAATTTCGGTGGTGGATCTACCGTTTATCAAGGAGACAACCGGTATCGATTAGACAACATTAAGTTTTGGCAGAATAGAATTGAATATCGTAAAAAGGACAAGTTCTTTGTACGGTTATACTCCACATCTGAAGACGCAGGAGATACTTACGACATTGTGTCAACAGCCTTTAAGCTAAATGCATTAAGTAAGGCAAATACAAGTTGGAACACCACCTACAAAACCAACTGGAGAATTTTGCGATTTAAGAATCAAGTTGAGGGCCTTCCAAATTATCCGTATTTCAATCAAGATACACATGGAACGATTGACAACTGGTCAAACAATTACCTTAATCCATTCTTAGGTCAATATCAAGATTCATTGTTCAAATGGCACAATCAGAATAGGGGTTATGTTGATGATGCTTCTGGCGGCGGGAGTTTGCCGCGTTTCAATGAAGGGACGCAAGAATTCGACAGTGTGTTTAATGATGTGACATCAAGGTTATTCACAGATAATGGTACTCGGTTTTATGATAAATCTTCATTATACCATTTACATGGTGAAAAGAAAATAAGTAAGAAGTTCGGAGAAATCACCATTGGTGCAAATGGGCGGCTCTACACCCCCGATTCACGGGGAACAATATTAAATGACACGGGCAGTGTCGTTATTCGAAATCTTGAATACGGCGTTTATGGTGGCGTTAAAAAGAAAATACGCAACGATAAGATGATTGTCAACTTTACTGCAAGGTTGGATAAAAATCAAAATTTTAATTTCCTCTTATCCCCAGCCGCGTCTGTGATTTATTTGCCAAGCAAAAAGCATACTTATAGAGCATCCTTTTCTTCAGCGATACGCAATCCGACTCTAGCTGATCAATATTTGTTTTATGATGTTGGGCGAGCCACGTTAATAGGAAACCTAAATGGGTTTGACTCATTAATAACGATTAGTTCATTTAATGAATACCGAAATAACGGTTTGACAACTGAAAGCATAGAGTATTTCGACGTAAACCCAATTCAGCCGGAAAAGGCCAAAACCATTGAGCTTGGTTATAAGGGGTCATTACTAGATAATTCAATGTTTGTTGATTTGGGATATTATTACACATTGTACACAGATTTTATTGGTTATAACATTGGGTTAGACGCTACATTCGACCCAAATACGAGTTTTCCTGTTGGTGGAATAGAGGTGTATCGGGTTGCAGCAAATGCGAAATCAAATGTTACAACACAGGGTGCATCTATTGGTCTAAATTATTATTTTAAAAATTATGCCCTAGGTGGTAATTATTCTTGGAACATTCTCAATAAAAAAGGAGCCGATGATCCAATCATACCGGCATTCAATACGCCAAAACACAAGTTTAATGTTTCATTTACGGGACGTAAACTGAAACTTCTTAAGTTTATTGGTCACAATTTTGGTTTTGGCATTAATTACAAATGGATACAAGGATTTGTATTTGAAGGTTCCCCACAATTCACGGGTTTTGTGCCAACATACGACATGGTAGATGCACAGGTGAATTATGAATGGAAAGACAAGCACACCACTTTTAAACTGGGTGCATCCAATATCCTCGGCCTTTTACCATTGTTCGATGCTTCAGATGAAGGCAAAAGAAGAACTGTTTTTAACAATACAAACTATCAAGTATACGGGGGTCCTTACGTCGGTAGGCTGGCATATTTCTCTATTCTTGTAGATATAGAAACGGCAAAAAAATAAACCTGCATTCCAATGTTGGTTGTTTTGCTTAAATTTGAGACAATACAATAATTAAAAAAACAAATGAAAAGAGTTTACACTTATCTACTGGTTGCTGGCTTTATGTTGTCAAGCCTTCAACTTTTCGCACAAAAAAGATATATAGACGAGGTCTATACTGATGCGGACATTGAAGTAACATCGAATGTTACGTATGCAACAAACATTGATTTTTTACGGTCTTCAAGGCTTTCTTCAGCTCCCAAACAACAGATTGGAATGGAGTTAACAACTATAAAAACAGCTTTGGCCATGGGTCAACAAATACCTGCTACTCACAAAAACCTAGGTGACACAACTTCGGTTATTAAAGTTCAGGATATAAAAATGGATATTTATGCTCCAAAGTCATCGGTCGATACAAATACCGCTCGCCCTGTTATTATTTACATGCACACCGGTAACTTTTTACCTTCACCTATCAATGGAAGTCCGGTTGGAACAATGACCGATAGTTCTGCCATCATTTTGTGCCGTGGGTGGGCGAAACGTGGTTATGTAGCTATTTCTGCAGACTACCGTTTGGGTTGGAATCCTTTGGCTTCTGGACCAACCGGTGAATTTGAAAGACGTGGAACGTTGTTAAACGCTGTTTACCGGTCGATTCAAGACATTAAGCAATGTGTTGGTGGATTAAAAGTTGAAGCAGCTGGAGGGAATATGTACTCCATAGACCCAAATAAAATTGTTCTTTATGGTGAGGGCACCGGTGCTTATATCGCATTAGCCTATAACTCACTAGACAAATACAAAGAAGTAAGCTTACCTCAATTCCTCAACCCTTTAACTCAAAAGTCTTTTATTGACACATCTGTTGTTGGAAGAATTGACGGTTCTGGTATTCCTTATTCATTAACATTATATGGTCCACCACGTGCCAATTTAGATATAGCAGCTGTTGTTGCCGCTGGTGGCGCATTAGCCGACACTTCATGGTTAGAGGCTGGTGATAAGCCGATTATTGCATTTCAGTGCATTAGAGATCCTTTTGCACCATTTCACGATGGTACTGTAATTGTGCCAACGACTCAAGAGGATGTTGTTGATGTAACTGGAGCAAACGTGTATATGTCCAAAGCAAATTCACTTGGCTTAAATGACGTTTTTAAGGACATGGGAAATGACCCATTCACTACGGTTGCTAGAAACAAGTATGGTAAAACATTTGATTATATTTATCCATCTCCGCGAGATAAGATAACTGTTAATAAGAGCCTTGAGGGTTTATTTGCTGTTGACGTTGCAGCAGGTGCAAGCATATTTCAAAACCAAGCTGGACCTTGGCAGTGGTGGGATCCAAATTCTCCATTAGCAAAATATGAAGTACAGCCAGGTGTAACAACCCACATTGCTTCATTACAATCAAATCCAGACATGTCACCTGCAAAAGGGCGTGCCTACTTGGACACCATTCAAGGATATCTTTGTCCTAGATTGGCTGTAACAAACGGTTATTATACCACTGCAGAATTATCAGCACCTTCTTTATCAGAGTTTAATGGTAAGACTTATCCTAATCCTACAACAGGAATATTATATGTTGATCTAGACGCTAAGATTAAAATTAGTGCAATTTCGGTGACGGACATCAGTGGAAAAACGGTATTGACAAGTAACGACATCAATACGTCCAATACGACAATAGATTTAACAAACTTGAAAGACGGTTACTATTTCCTTCACGTGAATACAGATTTAGGTTTGGCTACACAAAAGGTTGTTTTGGCTAGATAAGAGTATTGGGATACAAAAAAGGCGTCGAATGTATTCGACGCCTTTTTTATGGTGTGTTTTTCTTAGTCCCTTAATATATCTCTTGAAATAACAACGCGTTGAATTTCAGAGGTTCCCTCATAAATCTGTGTGATCTTAGCATCTCTCATAAGTCGCTCAACGTGATATTCTTTTACAAATCCGTATCCTCCATGGACCTGCACCGCTTCAATAGTTGTTTTCATCGCCGTTTCTGAAGCTACCAATTTCGCCATGCTACTTGCACGTGCATAGTCTTTACCGTTGTCTTTTAGCCACGCTGCTTTAAAGCATAGTAAACGCGCCATTTCTATTTCAGTTGCCATATCTGCGAGTTTAAATGCTATGGCTTGGTGGTTCATTATTTCTGTTCCGAACGCTTTGCGTTCTTTTGAATATGCGACGGACCGCTCATAGGCTCCAGAAGCTATTCCCAAGGCTTGGGAGGCTATGCCAATTCGTCCACCAGAAAGAACTTTCATCGCGAATTTGAACCCAAAACCATCTTCCCCAATTCGGTTCTCTTTGGGAACCTTTACGTCTTGGAACATTAATGAATGTGTATCAGACCCACGAATTCCAAGTTTGTCCTCCTTTTTGCCAACAACAAAACCAGGCATGTCGTTGGTTACAATTAAAGCATTAATGCCTCGGTGCCCTTTTTCTACATGGGTTTGTGCAATTACCAAAAAAGTATCTGCTGTTCCCCCGTTTGTAATCCAGTTTTTGGTACCATTCAGTAAATAGTGGTCCCCCATGTCAATAGCTGTGGTTTTTTGAGACGTCGCATCGCTACCAGCTTCTGGTTCTGATAAACAAAACCCACCATGTATTTTACCTTGTGCTAACGGAATTAAAAACTTCTGCTTTTGCTCTTCGTTTCCGTATTCCTCTAATCCCCAACAAACCAAGCTGTTGTTAACCGACATCACCACCGATGCGGATGCATCAATTTTAGAAATCTCTTCCATGGCTAAAACGTAAGAAATGGTGTCCATTCCAGCTCCGCCGTATTTAGGGTCTACCATTAAACCCAAGAAACCCAACTCTCCCATTTTCCTAACTTGTTTTAATGGAAACCGTTGTTCATTATCTCGCTCTATCACACCCGGTAACAATTCTGTTTCTGCAAAATCTCTTGCAGCCTGTTGGATCATTCGGTGCTCTTCAGTAAGTTCAAAATTCATATCCGTAATTTACGTTTCAAATGATGCGCAAATTTAAGGTATAATCCGCTTTTTGTGAACTCATTCATTATGGGTTTATTTGCTTAATGAAAAAGCCACCATCTCTTGAACCTGGTTCTGTTGTCCGTATAGTTTCTACTGCAAGAAAAATTAGTCCTTCAGAGGTTGAACCTGCAATAATATTATTGAAGTCGTGGGGACTACAAGTTCAACTTGGTCGCAATGTTTATACAGCTTCAAATCAATTTGCTGGTACCACAATTCAGCGCTTGCAAGATTTACAGGAGGCCTTAAACGACCCCGATGTAGATATGGTATGGTGTTCGCGCGGTGGTTATGGTACTACAATGCTTATAGATTCCATTAATTTTGACGCTTTCTGTGCGGACCCAAAATGGGTGGTAGGATATAGTGACGTTACTAGTTTGCTATGCCACATTGTTAGAAATCAGGGTGTTGCAACACTACATGCAACGATGCCGATCAGTGTCCATAGTCAATTAGACGAGGCGAACTTGCAAAGTGTAAAAAGTTTACAAAATGCCTTATTTGGAAAATCAAATCATTATAACCTATCGAATCATCGGTTAAATAAGTCTGGAGACGCCAGCGGTACTATTATTGGCGGAAACCTGTCAATCTTATATAGCATTCTTGGTTCTGATTCTAGTCCCAAAACTGCTGGGAGCATTCTTTTCATTGAGGATTTGGATGAATATCTATACCATGTTGATCGAATGATGGTCAATTTGAAGCGAAATGGAATTCTTAAAAATCTAAGTGCGCTCATTGTTGGTGGATTAACAGATATGAATGACAACACTGTTCCATATGGCAAAACCGCAGAAGAGATTGTGTGGAGTCATGTAAAAGATTATGACTACCCGCTATATTTCGGGTTTGAAGCGGGGCACATGTCACCAAACAATGCACTGCCATTTGGGTTGCCTGTTTACATAGAAGACAACGTTTTGGTCATTAAAAATTAGCCTGTTAGCTGCGGGGGTGAAACTGTTGTATTACATCCTTTAAGTATGTTCTATCTAAATGTGTATATATCTCTGTGGTAGTTATCGACTTGTGTCCAAGCATCTGTTGAACAGCCCTAAGGTCTGCCCCCGCCTCTACAAGTGCTGTTGCAAATGAGTGTCTAAAAGTGTGTGGGCTTATGTTTTTTGTTATCCCCACAGACATGGCGATTTCTTTTATTTTTTTGAAAATATACACCCTAGAAATACCCTTACCTCTAAGGTTTAAAAACAGTGTTGAATCGTGCTCAGTTGCTTCCTTTTGTGGTTTTCTAAAGTGATTTAAATACAATCCAATGTGATGCAATGCTGTTTTGCCAATAGGAACGATTCTCTGCTTGTCGCCTTTTCCTGTGACAACAATTAAGTCTTCCTCAAACATTATGTCGTTGATTTTTAGATTCGTAAGTTCCGAAACCCGCAATCCACAACTATACAAAAGTTCTAAAATCGCTCGATCTCTTTGTCCGCTAGAGGTAGATAAATCAATACTGGAAAACATTCTGTCGATTTCGACGATATCCAATACTTCTGGCAGCTTTCTACTAAGTTTTGGTGTTTCTAAAAGCTCAGAAGGGTTTTGTTTAATAACGTCCTCAAGTTCTAAGTATGTGTAGAACGCTTTTATGCCAGAAATAATGCGTGCTTGGGTTCGCTCTGCCAAGCCTAACTCGTTGATCCATTGTAGAAACGAGAGCAGTTGCTGAAAGCTTAGGTCCTTTATTCTGGTATCTGATTCCTGTGCAAATCGTTCAAGTTTGTCAACATCAGACATGTACGCTTGAACTGAGTTTTTCGATAAAGAAAGTTCGAGTTGTAAATACTGATTAAAGCCTTTTGTAAATGTGCCCATTATTCAATGTGCTGTTCCGCGCATTGAATCACTTCAGTATTGTTTCCTGAGTTTTTATTGATAAGAACCACTATTGCACAGTTGTCGATATTGTATTTTGCTGGAATATCGATTTTAACTCCTTTTTCAAAAACACGTCCAACCTCAACACTTTCGGCCAACAAAAGCCCCGCATAATTTGTGACTCCCTTTCTTAAAATTGAATTGTGCTCAAAGTCCTTATCGTAAGTGTTGTCTGGCAATTTTTGTTTTGAATTGATTTTACTTTCGATAATAAAAATCGACAAATAAACCGGTGTTTCGTCTTGTTCGGTAAAGGTCGCTTTAACGTTTGCGATTACTTTACGGTCCTGCTGTTTAATTACCTCCAACTCAAGTTTTACTTTGGCATTTAGCGCCAATTGTAGGTCTACTTGTGTTCCCCAGGTCTCGTAATTTTGGTTGATTTTACTCGTTTCTCCATCAAACAGTTTTCTGTCAATTGCCCCAGCTGGAAGTCCCGAAGGTTCGCCAATCAAATTACTCACTATTTCTGTTGCCTCAACGGTATTAAATGTGTCCTTACTATCAGCGAATGGCCTGGTAAAAACACCATACTTGTTTGAATGTAGGGTCATAACAACGACTCTATTTGGATTTGCTGCTTGAATTTCGTGGGCGATATCGGCGGCTTTTGGACAATTATTACATGCAACCCCACTTATGTCTTCTATTAATACGTTTTTTAATACTTGTTGTGGAACATCTGAACTTATATATGTTGTGTCCCTTGCCAGCAAGATTGGCTCTGAAAGGTCAATAAATGGGGGGACCTCAGTACAGCTTAGTGTTGACGAGATAATAACAATAAATATGGCTAGCTTTTTCATGTTATTTCAAAATTATCCTAATCTAGTGATTCTTTTCAGCATGGTAACCTCTTTTTCTGTCAAGTTTCTCCATTTTCCTTTGGACAAGCCTTGTTTGTCTATATCGGCATAGATCACTCGGTCTAACTTAACAACCTCATATCCAAGCGCTTCAAACATTCTCCTAACAACGCGATTTCTTCCGCTGTGAATTTGAACGCCTATTTTCGTTTGATCGTCACGATCAACAAGCGCAATTTTATCCGGTTTCATAAAACCGTCAAACAGTTTAATTCCGTTTTGTAGTTTATAAAAGTGTTTTTGTTCGATTGGTTTACTAAGCTCAACTGAATATATTTTGGACACGTTGCCCTTAGGGTGCATTAAGCCTTGAGCCATTTCCCCATCATTTGTAAAAATTAATATTCCCGTTGTATTGCGATCTAGTCTTCCAACTGGATATACTCTTTCTGCGTCTACGTCTTGAATTAGGTCCATTACCGTTTTCCGTTGCAATGGGTCGTTGGTGGTTGTGATATAGTCTTTAGGCTTGTTTAGTAAAATATATACCTTCTTGGTTGGTGAAATTTGTTTCCCATCAACCTTTACAACATCCTCGCGCTGTACCTTGTGGCCCAAAGTCGTAACCACTTCACCATTAACTTCAACCCGGCCTTCTGTTATAATCGTATCTGCCTCTCTCCTACTGCAAACTCCACCATTGCTAATATATTTATTTAGTCTTATTTCTGTGGAAACTTCCTTTGCTGGTGGGCGCTCTTGTGTGATTTTTTTTATTTCTCCTGTAGGTTTAGAGATTCTTCGTCGCTTACGTGTGGTCTTATTAAAATCTCTGCCTCCACCATTTCGCTCGTTTCGCCCGGGACCGGTATTCCCATACCCTGTTCCCATATCATCATTGTTCATAGAGCAAAGGTAAGCAGATTCACGATTTGTTACCTCGCAATATACTCAATTTTATGCCTACCGTTTAATCTTGACTACACTTCGACAGTTCCGTGTACGTAATTCTTATATCATTTGTGCCTCCATGGGTCATAATAACTTGATATTCACAACATTTACGACGTAACTTCGTTAAATTATATCATGTTACGACCCTTAATCATATTTTATGTTGTGTTTTTTGCACAACTTCATGCAGCTGGCATCACTAAGGCCCCGACCTTGATTCGTGCTTGTATGAATGTCGCTGATAGTGTTGTAACAATTGACTATTCAAGCATCAATGATGCGTGTGGTTCCTTTGTTGAGCATCAAATTTATGGCAGCGAAGACAAAATTATATTTAACCTTCTCAAAACACAAAAGGTCTTTGGCGCCAATTCTATTCAGATTAAGTTACCTAACTCAAATCCAACCTGGGTTTTCTTTTTCGAAACTCGGTTTAAGTGCAATGGAAGCGACACAGCAAAATCAAACGTTTTGGCTTTAGATATTACACCTCCTACGGATAATGCGATTGACTCCGTAAGTATTGATTTTTTAACACAACGACCAATCGTTGGTTGGCAGGCAAACACATCAAAAGACACAAAAGGATATCGTGTTTACACACAATCAAATGGAATAAATAGCACATTGGCCGACACATCTAGTTTGGTGTATATGGTTAAATATCAAAGTGTTAAGCTCCCAATTAGGTATACATTGGCCGCGTTTGATTCTTGTAATTTGTTCTCTTCAATCTCCTCGTTTCATACTGCAATGATCCTGAATACAAGCTTAGACACCTGTACCAAAAGTGCATCTTTGACTTGGACCAGCTATGTTGGATGGGCATCGGAAACCCAAGCTGTCCATATTTCAATCAATCGTTCAACTTTCTCCCCAACACCTGTTGGTGCCAACGATGTTTCATATGCTCACCCTGGCGTTAATTTTGGTGATAGTGTTTGCTTTTTTATTCGTGCTACAAATACCGTCGATTCAAAGAAATCCTCCTCTTCCAATGTAAGTTGCACCAAACTCACGCAACCGGTACTACCAAAATTTACATACTTATCTCAAGTTACTGTAGCACGAAAAAACATTATTAAAATAGAATCCTTCGTTGATAATGAGGGTGTTGCCGACAGTGTTGTGTTATACAGAGTGGAGGGGTCACCCAAAAGAATTGGTAGCAAAAAACTATTACCCGGTGATCAGTTTTACACTTGGATTGACAATAACGCGTTCACTGACAATAAAAGTAACACATATTTTATTCGAACCTTTGCACCTTGTTTAGGTGGAACAAGTTCTTCATTGTACAGCAACTCTATCCTTTTAAAAATAGACGGGGAATATTTAACTTGGAATCCATATACCAACTGGAATGGCTTAGTTTCCGAATATAACATATTGGGTTTCGATGGTTCCACGTGGAACATTGTTTCCAACACCACAGACTTGTTCTATGAAAATAAAGACACCTCGATGCTGTGTTTTCGAGTCGAAGCGGTTGAAAACCAAAACACTTATGGGTTTAGTCGTGTTTCAAAAAGCAACACGGTTTGTGCGAAACGAACACCTGTATATTATATTCCAAACACATTAAACCCACTTTCCAAAAACCACACGTTAAAAGTTATTGGAACATCTATTGACCAGGGCAACTCTAAAATGCTTGTGTTTAATCGTTGGGGGGAACAAATCTTTATAACCGAAGATGTACAAACAGGATGGTCGGTTGACGCAACAACCACTTTTGTTCCTATGGGTGTTTATTTTTACGACATAGCAATAATGGATTTAAATGGCAACAAACATCGCCTTTCAGGAAGTGTTCGGGTAATAAGATGATACACTACACCTTTCACAATGTTGGCGAGCCCCCCTTTTTTGTGGCGCTAACCCCTTGGTTTGAGGGGGTTTCAAAAAAGCTATTTTCATCTATTGAAGCGATTCGTTATGTTTTTTGCTCTGATGATTTCTTATTAGAAATGAACAGGGCTCAATTGGGTCATGACTATTACACAGACATTATCACTTTTGATCTTCGACAGGCATTTCGGGAACCACTGGACTGTGAGGTGTACATTAGCATAGATCGTGTCACTGAAAACGCCGCAACATTTAATTGTACTTTTGCGGAAGAATTAAAACGTGTTATGGCGCATGGTTTGCTCCACCTCTCTGGGTTGAATGACTCAACTGAGGAAGAAAAAAAAACTATGCGCGAAGCGGAAAATAATTTAATCAAAAGCATTTAAAGGTTCCACGTGGAACACCATTATGACCCACGGTACATACGATGTAATAGTAATTGGCGCTGGCCATGCTGGTTGTGAGGCGGCTCACGCTGCAGCTACTCTAGGTAGTTCTGTTTTGCTTATAACCATGAACATGGAGGCCATCGCAAAAATGTCCTGTAACCCCGCGATGGGTGGTGTGGCAAAAGGTCAAATCGTTCGCGAGATTGACGCACTCGGCGGTATGAGCGGAATAGTCTCTGATAAATCTGCAATACAGTTTCGGATGCTCAATAGGTCTAAGGGGGCCGCTATGTGGAGTCCTAGAACCCAAAATGACCGCATGTTGTTTTCCTCTTTATGGCGGACCGCGATTGAACAAAACAAAAATATTTCCTTGTTTCAGGACATGGTTAATGAGTTAATCATAGAAAACAACACTGTTGTGGGCGCCAAAACTGCAATGGGTTTTGAGTTTAGATCCAAGGCTGTGGTATTAACCAGTGGAACATTTATGAATGGTGTTATACATATCGGAAGGAACCAGTTTGGTGGCGGAAGAATGGCCGAAAGAGCTTCTACTGGCATAACGGAACAACTTGTATCTTTTGGTTTTGAGTCAGGAAGAATGAAAACAGGAACCCCACCAAGGGTAGATGGAAGAACATTGAATTACAATAAGATGGAAGAGCAAAAAGGCGATGATAGTCCGGGTGCTTTTTCTTATCTCTCAGAAGCTCGACTAACCAACCAACGGAGCTGCCACATCACTTATACAAACCAAGCTGTTCACGACGTACTTAGAACAGGTTTTGACGATAGCCCAATGTTCAATGGGGCCATTAAGAGTTTGGGGCCACGCTACTGTCCAAGTGTTGAAGATAAAATTAATCGCTTTGCTGAGCGCGATCGTCACCAAATATTCGTTGAACCAGAGGGTTGGGATACGGTCGAGATATATGTTAATGGTTTTTCAACCTCCCTTCCTGCCGACATTCAAATTGAAGCGCTGCGCTTGGTTGAGGGTTTTGAAAACGTAAAGTTTTTTCGTCCTGGTTATGCCATTGAATACGACTTTTTTCAGCCTACCCAGTTATATCAAAGTTTAGAGACAAAGGGAATTCAAAATTTATTTTTTGCTGGTCAAATTAATGGAACGACAGGATATGAAGAAGCGGCTAGTCAAGGATTGATGGCTGGTATTAATGCGTACCAAAAAACAAATGAGAAAGACCCATTTGTTCTTTCACGTTCAGAAGCATATATAGGTGTGTTAATCGATGATCTCATTAATAAGGGCACACAAGAGCCTTATCGCATGTTTACCTCACGAGCAGAGTATCGTATTTTGCTACGACAAGACAATGCTGATCAGCGGCTTACAAAAAAGGGGTACGACCTTGGCTTGGCATCAGAAGAGCGCAACAATTTGCATTTACAGAAAGAAAAGGCTCTCCATGCCCTAACAGCTTATATAAACAAAACAAGCATCCCGCCAGACGAGATTAACCCTGTTTTGGAAGACAAAAAGAGTGCTTTGGTTACCCAAAAATATAAATTTAAAAAACTCCTTTCTCGTCCACAGCTGCACATTACCGACTTTGACAAGCTTAAAACAACAAAAGCGTATTTAAGTCCTTTAAGTGTTGAGCTAAAAGAACAAGCAGAAATACTAATAAAATATCATGGCTATATTGAGAAGGAACAAGAAATGGCTTTGAAACTTGATCGGTTTGAAAACATGAACATTAAACCAGATTTTGACTACAGCGCACTTATCTCTTTGTCTGCAGAAGCCAAAGAAAAGTTAGGTGTTGTTCGCCCAAAAACAATTGGACAAGCCTCAAGAATAAGCGGTGTTCGCCCCTCAGATATTTCAATTCTACTTGTATATTTCGGCCGATGAATAAAGTTCTATTCCTATCCACAATTCTTTTATTTTGCTCTTGTGCATCAATTGATTTACCACCAGGGGGAGAAAAAGACATTCAACCACCACAACTTGTTTCTAGTAGTCCAGATAGCGCTAAAACCTATTTTGTTGGTGATCAAATCAAACTTAATTTTGATGAATACATCACACTAAACAACTTAAATAAAAGTTTAATAATCTCTCCACCCTTGGCGTCTGCGCCAAAAATCGTCGTAAAAGGAAAGACCCTTATTCTACAATTGAATGAGACTCTAATACCCAATACAACCTACCAGTTTTATTTAGATGACGGCATCAAAGATTTACATGAGGGCAATCCAACAAAAAACCTCCGCTTGGTTTTCTCTACGGGCCCCTTTGTAGATACGGCAATTATCTCCGGTGTTGTAAAAAATGCTTTCTCTCTTGCACCCGAAGAGGATATAAAGGTCTTTTTATACAAAGAGTTTGCTGATAGTCAACTGTTGTTACAAACGCCATATTACATCACAAAAACTGGCAAAAACGGTCTATTTTCTTTTAACAACATTGCCGATGGCCAATACTATTGTTATGCGGTTAAAGACGAAAACAATAACAACAAACTGGATATAACAGAAAGAGTGGCATTTAGCGTTGGCCCCATTTTAACTAACACTGTTAATAACACAGTTCGTATAAGTAAGGGTCCGTTGTCACAAAAGCTTCGTGTGTTAAACGTAGCCGAAATAAGCGCACAAAAAGTTAAAGTTGTTTTTAACAAACCATGTATTGGTCAATCAGTGTCATTAAAAACGGATGTGATATTAAACGATTTATCGAAAGACAAAACCCTTCCTTGGCATTATGGTGTTACCAAGGATACAGTGTATGTATACCTCAATTCAAAACAATTGTCTGTTGGTGACTTAATAAATGTTAATATCAAAGTGGATTCACTTTCGCTTAGTGAAACACTAAAAACGAAAAGCACTACACCCGTAAAGCCTTCTATTAAACCGGAAGGGTTTATTCATTTTAACCAACCGTTTTTGCTCAGGGCAGACTACTTTATTCGCAAAACAAATGATAAACTATTGCGGGTTTTTGACGTAAATGATTCTAGTTCTGTTTCCATTGATTCAACTATGCTTTTCAAAAACACCTTCTTTCTTCACTGTTCTTGGAAACAAGGCCATAGGTATAAAATAATTCTAGACACAAAGGCTATCACTTTTTACAATCAAGAATCAAACAAAGCAGATACGTTTACAACCCTTTGTTTGTCATCAGAAAAAACAGGTGACGTAGAGGTTAATGTTGTTTTTGATTCTTTAAACCCTAAAGTTTGTCCATTTCTCTTCGTTTTAGAAAAAAACAACTCTATTGTCTCTGTAAAAGCAGTTCGTAATGATACCACATTGTCTTTTCACTTTTTAGAACCGGGTGAGTATAAAGGATATTTATTTGAAGATCGTGATTTTAACAATACTTGGACCGACGTGAATTATTTAAATAAAACCCAATCAGAGCCTATTTGGCACTTAAATTCACCCATAGAAGTAAGAACCAAATGGAAAACGAAAGGTATTGTCCTCTTAATTAATTAACACACTGATTGTTAGTGTTTTATAAAAAATTATTTTTGTTAATATTTTACTTTTTTTTGTTAATAAGGCACAGTTAAAATTGTTAACCAACGACAATGGTGTATAAACCACAAGTTTTAGAAAATTAACACCACGGTAATCAACAGAAGGTTTTATAAAATTTTTTAAACAAGCATACCAGTAAAAGTAAAAAGTATTAACAAATAGTTTTGACTGTGCCGTTAAACTAAAGGCTTGAGACAATTGAGTTATCAACTTTGCCTGTTATTAATTATATAAAAAAATAAAAAAATAAAAACCTTCCACAAATCCACAGGACTAATAAAGAAATAAGAACTTATATTTAATATAATAATCTATTACTACCGTGGACAACAATAAAAAAGGTAGAACGGGAAAACTGAATTATTTTTGTCCCGATGAAACAACGCATTGAAAACTTAAAAAAAACAATCTCTTCCATTTCAATTGGGAGTGAGGAAAAATTAGAAAAATTTAGGTTGAATTTTTTGGTCAAAAAAGGGGAAGTAAATGTGCTGTTGGAAGAATTTAAAAAACTCCCAAAAGAAAAAAAAAAATTATTTGGGGCGGAATTAAATAATTTAAAAAATTCCGCTCTAAAAAAGTACGAAGAAGCAAAGAAAAATTTTTCTTTAGAAGGGGAAGAAATTAAGGAAGAAAAGGATAAATCATTACCGGGAAAAAAGGTTTTACAAGGAAGTAGACATCCCTTATCACTCGTGCAAAAAAGAATGACAGAAATCTTTGAGAAGATGGGGTTTAGTATTTCAGAAGGACCGGAAATAGAGGACGACTGGCATAACTTCTCAGCATTAAACTTCCCAAAAAACCATCCTGCAAGGGATATGCAGGATACCTTTTTTATTGATAAAGATATATCCCTACGCACTCACACATCTTCCGTACAAGTTCGTGTTATGGAGGGGAGTAAACCGCCTATAAGAACCATTAGTCCTGGAAGGGTGTATAGAAATGAAGCAATTAGTGCAAGATCAAATAGCTTTTTTCATCAGGTTGAAGGGTTGTATATAGATGAAGATGTTTCTTTTGCCGACTTAAAGCAAACGTTGTTTTTATTTGTACAACAGTTTTTTGGTAATAAAACAGAAGTTAGGTTTAGACCAAGTTATTTTCCTTTTACGGAACCAAGTGCAGAAATGGATATTTTTCTGGGCACAGAAACGGAGGACGACTACCGATTAACTAAAGGCTCAGGTTGGTTGGAAATATTGGGTTGTGGTATGGTGGATGTAAATGTTTTAGAGAATTGCGGAATTGATTCAAAAAAGTACAGTGGTTTTGCATTTGGAATGGGAGTAGAAAGAATAACAATGTTTCAATATGGAGTGAAAGATATAAGAACACTTTTTGAAAACGACAAAAGATTTTTAGAACAGTTTAAGGCAATAAATTAATAATACGGGATGTAGCTTAGTCCGGTTAAAGTGCTCGTCTGGGGGGCGAGAGATCGGAGGTTCAAATCCTCTCATCCCGACAAAAAATGAAAAAGACTATCATTGGTTTAATAATACTTTTTGCTTTAGCGGTTATAACAAACCCAAGTGAAATAAAGCATAAAGATGCGGCAAAAAGGGAGGTTAACGCTATGTTGGAGGCCCAGCTTGGGAAAAAGGGAGAGTTTTTTAGTTGGGAACCAAAATTAAAAGGAAAGGCAATTAATTTTTTTATTGAAAGAGAAAACTGTTATGTGTACTCAAAAACAAAGTTTAAAGTACTTGAGGAAGAAAAGGTTATTGGCTATGGTTTTTTTGGTTTTGTAATATTAAATAGAACGGCATTACAGAATTAACGAGTTAAGAAACGAATCATCTTTTGTACGGCCAAACCCCTGTGGCTAATTTTATTCTTTAAGGATAAATTCATTTCTGCAAAAGTTTGTGAATATCCATTCGGTAGAAAAATAGGGTCATAACCAAAACCGTCTAAACCTTGTCTTTGTAGACAAATTTTTCCTCTAACAACACCTTCAAACAAATAAGTATTACCATTCCAAAATAAAGATATAACCGTTCGAAATTGAGCAGATCTATCTTTAACCCCCTTTAGCTTTAATAGAAGAAGATCAATGTTGTCACCACTGTCTTTTTGAAGCCCGGCATAACGAGCAGAAAGCACACCAGGGTCACCATTTAACGCCGCCACCTCTAGACCTGTGTCATCACTAAAAACGTTGGTCTTGTATTGGTCGAAAACGTATTGTGCCTTCTGCTGGGCATTACCCTCAAGGCTATTTTTAGTTTCTGGTATTTCTTCATGCAAGCCAATATCAGTAAGCGTTTTTATAAAAAAACGACTTCCTAGTAATTCTTGAATTTCTTTTGCTTTGTACGTATTGTGTGTCGCAAAAATGAGTTCATTTAGCGGCATTATTTAACTGCAATAACGCTTATTTCGACATGCACATTTTTTGGAAGCGTTTTAACTGCAACGGCTTCGCGTGCTGGAGGGTTTTTGGAGAAATATTTGGCGTAAACCGAATTAACTTCTGCATAATCATCCATAGAAGCAAGAAAAATCGTCGCTTTAACAACATCAGAGTAATCCATATTAGCCTCATTAAGTACCGCACCAACATTTTTTAAAACCTGTGTTGTTTCATCAATAATATTACCGGTTACTAGAGTGCCATCACTGGGGTTAAGGGCTATTTGTCCAGAGCAATAAAGGGTGTTTCCGGCCAAAACCGCTTGGCTGTATGGACCAATTGCGGCAGGGGCATTTGGAGTTGAAATGATTTTTTTTATTGTTTCCATTTGTTGTTGCTCAGCATTTGTATTTTTGTCACAATCGGTATCGCATGAGGATAGCAATAATAGGGTCACCCAAAAGAGTTGAGGAGTTAAAGCAAAAAGTTTCATCTTCTCATACTTTGATTGAAGTCAAAAATAACGTTTTTGATGGTTATGACTTAATCTTTGATTTAAGTTTTGAGGAAGACAAAAGTAGGTTGAGTTATTACGCACAGCTGCCTGAAGCTGTCGTTGTTGTTGGTGCGGTAAATCAAACCATTGATGATATATTTTATAATTACCCAGAAGAAATACAATGTACGTTGTTTGGCTTAAACACAATTCCAACCTTTATAAATAGAAGTTTGGCGGAAATGACGAGTTTGAATGTTTTGGAGCGTAGAACTATTGAACCCTTATTTGAAGACCTTAGTTGGGAAATAAAGTGGGTTGAGAGTCGTGTGGGAATGGTAACACCAAGGGTCGTTTGTATGATAATCAATGAAGCGTATTATACGGTTCAAGAAGGAACAGCCACAAAGGAAGATATTGATACAGGAATGAAACTCGGCACAGCCTATCCTAAAGGACCTTTTGAGTGGGCGGAAGAGATAGGAACCCAACGGGTTTACAACATGTTACAGGCAATTTATCAAGACACGAAAGACGAACGATATAAGATCTGCCCATTGTTAAAACAAGAATGCCTAATGCAGCAATCAGGGACAACACGTTGAGGCGCCTTTACTCTTTTCTTTTTAAACTATCCGGTTGGAAGATAAAAGCTGACTGGCCAGTCCCGTATAAAAAATACGTATTAATCGTAGCACCACACACCAGCAATTGGGACTTTTTGATTGGGGTGGGTGCAAGAGCTGTTTTAAACTTTAACCCGAGGTTCGCAGCAAAAAAGGAATTGTTTGTGTGGCCAATAGGTTGGTTGTTTAGAAAACTAGGTGGATACCCAGTTGAGCGAAAAGCAAACACAAACTTTGTTCAAAACCTGGTGGACGTGTTCAATAGAGAAGAATCTTTTATTCTAACGATTACCCCAGAAGGAACGCGCAGCTACAACGACCAATGGAAGACGGGATTTTATTATTTAGCACAAGACGCAAACATTCCGATTATTCCAATCGCTTTTGATTATAGAACAAAAACGATTGTAATGCACGACCCAGTTTGGGCAAACGAGCCTATTGAGAAGGTAATTGAAAACTTAAAGCGTTGGTATAGCCAATTTGAGGGTAAAAACCCATCCCTAGGGGTTTTTAAGAGACACCAAAACAAGGACCACAATCAATAGAAATTCTTTATAGTTTGATAAATTTCTTACGATATTGTAGGTCGTGTTTAGGGACAAAAAGCCAAGGGTAAGTGTCTACAAACAACAAAGACATTGGTGATTAGTAGAATTTGGATGCATTCAACAAAAAGGAGAAATAAACACTATTTGCTGTTTATCAATCCCATAATCGTCAATTTATTTAATTGCAGCGAATGGTTTAACAAAGTAGAGTAATATTGAATTATTCATTAGAAACGAGTGCAATAGAAATGAAAAAAGGAGGAAAAATAATATGGATTACTATGGGCTTGTTGTTCCTTACATCCAGTTGCAACGACAAAGAATCAATAGTAGACACAAACACCAATAGTTTAGTGGACATAACATCAAAACACCAATTTGATACAGACATTGAAACGGGGGTGTCGACGGTCTTTTATCATACTTTTTGGTGTACGAGATGTAAAGCACAAAGACCCGCCGTCGAAACTATTGCCGAAGAGACGGCATTTGGGGAGGTTTTTTTTGCCGAAGTCGAGTATGAGTCATTCACATCAATTGTTGAAGAACGCGGAGTAAAAGGGTTTCCAACCATCGTTATATACAAAAACGATAAGGAAGAAAAACGCTTTACCGGGCAAGGCCATTCCGCTGATGAGATAAGGAAAGCACGTCATACGGTTGTTGAGTAGGTTAATTACGGAGCTTCCGGTTGATCATTTTGGATCTGGATCTTGAGAATTTTATATCTTTTTCGAGCGTCAACAACAAACAAGCTTGAGTTGTAATCAAAAATTAGGCGTTCGTACATTTTAAGTGCATCAGCAGGGCGATTCAACCTATATTCATAAAGTTGGGCCAAAGCGTATAGAGCGTTGTCAGCTAGAATATCATCACCAAAAAACGTTATAACCGTGTTGTAGTATTCTTCTGCTTTATCAAAGTTTCGTTGTTTTTTAAAAATTTGTGCTTTGGTAAAATAGATTTCATCTTCAAGTGCGTGTTTGGGGTATTTAAACGGGAGTTGATTTAGCGCCTCTAAGCTTTCGTTTAGTTTGTTTTGAAACAAGAGCAGTTGGGCGTTAGCAAAAGAGGCCATTGCCTCTGTAGAGCTATCTAGACCTGTATTATCTTTAATCAATAGAGACAACTCAATGGCATTATTAGAAATTAACTGAGAAGTTGCAGTTTTTAGAACATCTAACTGGTCTTTGGCCCAATCAAAATCTCCGTTATAATAAGAAAGTTTAGCATTCCTAAACTTAGCTTCTTGCCCTAACGGATCCTCTTTAAACTCTTTGTCTACTTGTCCATATAACAAAGCGGCGTCCCAAACTTCATTCTTCATCAACATCGCATCTCCCAACGACAATTTGTAAAACCCGCGTATTTTTTGTTGAAGTCGAGGCATGTTTATTAAACCTTCAAGGAGGATGATTCCTTTATCAATATCATGTTCATGGTAGACATAAAGGTCGGATAGTTGTTTCATACTCCTAGCAGTTTGAGGGTTTTTGCCAAATTTTTCTAGCACGATTAAGTAACGTGTAATTAGGTCAGACAACACCTCTCTGGTATATAACCCACCCTCAACCACCAAGAGGTAATTGGTTTCCAGGCTGCCCATTTTAGCATTAATAAAAAAGTAGCCATCTTCACCAAAGTCTGCGATTTTGTCGTAACATTTTATTGCCGTGCTGTAATCTTTGTTCGACAAGCAAACACTGGCAAGATCAATTAAATTTTTCCCTTCTGTTTTGTTCCGCTTGTCCATTGCGCTTGCTTGACGAAATGCTGAGTTGAATTCCTTTTGTTGAACAAAAACCCAAAGCAACAGTTCATCATAGACCGTTTTTTCTGGAAACTTTTGTACATAAATAGACGCCTTTTCTTGTAGGTAGTCTATTTTAGTATCGGTGTCAACCAAATAAACCAAGTTGGCCTTCACGGCATCTAATGTACTAGCGTCGTATTTAAGAACAAGTAAACACTCATTAATTAGCATGTCGTGTTCTGCCGTTATTTTATAAATATCAATTAAATTTTGCGCGAACAAAGTTGGCGACCCGTGTGTCTTTCTGGCCTTGAGCAACACGGTTTTCGCAAACTCATATTCGTTTTTATTTAAAAAGGCGCTGGAAAGTTGTTCTGATGGCGAAAACATTTCAAAACCACCTTTAAGCATGTCTTGTATAGTTGATTCGATAATATCGTTAAACAGTCTTTTTTTGTCCTTATCGCGGCCCTGAAGGCTATATATATACCCAAGATCAACGGTATACAGCGGCTTGTCATTAAATCGCCGTACCTGTTTTGATACGATTTTTTCTGCATCTTCGGTTAGATTTTGTTTCAACAAACATTCTAAATAGTTTTGGTAGATGTAAACTGATTCGGGACTCTTTTTGTGTAATTTTTTATATAGGATTTCAGCCTTGTCGAATTCCTCGTTAAAAAAGAATTGAGCAGCCAATTCTTCGTCAGCATTTTGAGAAAAAGCAGAGGCCAAAGAAAGACAGAGTAATATGGAGGCGAAGTATCGCATGTGACAAATTTATCCCTAATAGAACGATTTGGTAAACATATTTGTTGTTTTACTACAAGGCTAATCGATGGAACTCAAGGTTATAATGATTAATTAAGTAGTTTCGCTAAAAAGCAATTAAAATGAGAAAGACAAATTGGGTTGGAGCCGCGGTACTGGTATCTTTTGTGCTGGTTGTTCTTGGGTGTAACAAAAAAACCGACCCACGTGAGATGGTCTATAAAACTTGGGCAATAGAGCAAGTTGAAATGGAGGGGGATAAGGTTGGGCAAGATGCGGTAATTGCAACGAACACAATAGAATTCACTAAAAAGGGAGTTATTAAATTAACAGAAGGATCTGAGGTAACGACGGGGACATTTAAAACGAATGAAACAGCCACAAGTATGATTACAATAATGGGGGGAAGTGTAGATACGTTTGTTATTTCTGGCCTGACAGAATCTCACATGATTTTAGGTCAGGGCGACGATAAAATGGAATTAAAAGTAAAGTAGATATGGGATTATTTGACGCATTTAAAAAGAAAACGGCGGTTTTAAACCCGCTTAATAATGCATTAACGCAGGCGAACCTCAACATTAAAGATATGCAAGTTGTTAATGAAGGGGGTAATGTCACAGTTACTGGGTCCATTGATGATGGGTCTGTTATGGAGCAAGTAAGCGAATTTCTTACAGGGCAATCCGGGGTTTCGAATGTTTTAAATAATATTAAAGTTGCAGATATAAGCCAGCAAGGGAAGAAATGTAAAGTTATTACTAAAGGAAGCAACCTTAATGTAAGAGCGGGAGCCAGCACAAATGATGATATAGTTGGCCGTTTTGCAAAGGACTCAGAGGTTTTGTTGGTAAGACGCTATAATGCAACGTGGCACCAAGTAAGGGGTTTAGGAATAAAGGGACAAGAGGTTGATGGCTATTGTCATACAGACTACTTAGGCGCACAATAAAATAAACAACGATATCTGCTAGAATGGCAGTAACTGGAAATTGGTATTGGATTTGCGGTATTTATAATAACTGATAATAGGGGCTGACTGGACTTGACGGGAGGGCCAATTAACAGGTAAGCATGTAGAGCGTTGTGGGCATTGCTCTTAAATACAAACCTTCAAACACATAAAAGGCGAGTCTAACTACGCTATGGCTGCTTAATCTTAGAGATTAAACAAAAACCATCCGCTCTCCGTTGCTATGTTTGAGCTGCGACGGGTTAAGGGCGGTCGAAATGCTCAAATATTCAGTTGGCAGGTCTGCGTTCAACTGTCTTATTAGCAGAATAAGAGTAAAAGGAGGTCCGAACCTAACCTAGTTTACTTCGAAAATAATAGGTTATAAACATGTAGAAATCTTGATTTAATTCCTTCTCCGGACCCGGGTTCGACTCCCGGCAGCTCCACTTTTAAGGTTTCGAAGTTTTTCGGAACCTTTCTTTTTTGTTCAAAAACAAGATGAAATAGCACGAGATGAGTAGTGAGAATAAAATAGACCCTGTTTTTTCTCATCAACCCTGTAAATACTGTTAGAGAATGATAACCTATAACTTCTCATAAAGCAATTGAATGACGGAGGATTACAAGCAAACAAAAAAGCGGAATAGTGAACTAAAATTCAACTATTCCGCTCTGGTTTCTTATTTATGAATCAATGTAGCTCCAGAAACTCGAGCTTTTAAGGTTGCATCTTGAACAAATAAGTATTTAAGCTTAATCCCCTCTTCCCCAAATACATTTTTCTTACTTACCTCGTATTTCGGATAATAAAATAAATCAACATTGGGATGTTCAGAGGCAAGTCGATAATTAAGGGTGGCGGAAGCTCCACTTAGCGCTGAATTATTCCAAGTTAAATTATTGAACATCCCTGCAATAGGCAAACCAATAATGTACGATGGAACAAAACCGAGTTTATATTCCCCAGTTTTATAAGTATAGTTGCCAATTGTCTCTGTTTTTTGACCAAAAGCTCTTTGAATAGCAAGTTGGCTAGCAAATGAATACCCTACTAATGTTAATGTAGGCAATATTCGATTTGTTTTACCTAATTCAACCCCATTAAATGTAAACAGAAAACCATTTTTATGATTGTTCTTATTATTTTTAGAGAAACTAGGTATACCACAAAATGCCGAACCCTCAACTACGATTTCCTCAAGATTTGAAGTCTTATACTCATTATTAAAAATAAGGGGTTTATTATCCCTTGCGCCATTTGTAATTAGTACGGACTTAGCGCAACTAGACACTAGTAAAGAGCACATTACGGCTAATGACAAAGCCGAAATATTTTTTTTTTTGATCATTTCTTTTTTTTAAAAATTTTAATCCTACTCATAAGGCTTTTCAGAATACGCCCCGTTTTTTATAGTGGGTTTCGGACTTCACTCTTCCACGAAATAATACAATTTTTGCAATACTCTCAAAAAAAATTTTAAATTATTCAAAGTCAAAAGAAGAATAACATCGTCTAACAAAACCTAAACGGCGGTCATTAAATAAATATTTGGAGTCAAGTTCTACTCCTTCAAAAATGATTAAAAATGTTTCACTCAAGACTTTGAGTAACAGTTATTCAGTTAGTATTCAAGCACTTAAGTCAACAGTTCGACTCCCGGCAGTTCCACGAAGTGGAGCAAAAAGACTTGCCATTGGCAGGTCTTTTTTGTTTGAGGTGCAAACGTCGGGAGGAGAAGTTTATCCCGATACTGCAGCGAATTGTATCGGGAACTCCAGGCAGCGCCACCTGCGGGCGCTTTTGCAAAAAAGCGTCCTTTTTTTGATCATAACTGTTTAAAAATAAGAGGTGTAGGGTGTGTAAAAAAGTTCGACTTCTGGATTTTTGATATGCAACGGTTAAAAAGCGTCCTTTGATAAATAATCAAATGACTCAAAATGCGTCTTACGCTATTATTATTTCTTCTGGTACTTTCTCAATGGTCCTTTGCCCAACATGCGAACCACTGGATTTTTGGCAAGAATGTGCATATTGAATTTAATGATGATACCATCCTACAACATCGAAGTATTGCGAGCTATAGTCAGATTGAAGGGACGGCAGCATACTCTGACAGTCTCGGAAAATTAGTTTA